>JBCNOJ010000272.1:0-7240 GCA_039593925.1 Acidovorax sp. | reverse complement strand
TCAGGGGCTCGGGCGCGTGCTGACGTTGTAGCGCGCACCTGCACAGCGCGCTGTAGGACGTTGCCAGCAATGCGCGACGACCAGCACGGCAGCACGCGCGCCGGGCTGCAAGGCGTAGCCTCAAGCTCCGACACGCCCTCAGAGCATCAGCGACAGGGCAAAGGCCACAGCGCCACAGGCCAGCACCGACGCCGCCAGCATCAGGACCCCGTCGCGCACCATCAGGGCCAGGCCAAACAGCGCGATGGCGCCCATGGGTGCGGAGCTGGCAAACGGCACCAGCTCCAGCGGCGGCACCAGTGCTGCCAGCGCCACACAGGCCAGTGCCGCCAGCCGCACCCAGAGCCCGCTGGTCAGCGCCTGCAGGCGTCCGTGAAACCATTGGTCCAAGCGCTGCGCCACCGGCCGCAGGGCCTTCACCATGCGCTGCAACTGGTGCGCCGCCAGGGTGCGCCCCGCAAGCCAGTCCGGCACCCACAGCCGCTTGCGGCCCCACAGCATCTGCGCGGCAAACAGCACCACGATGGCTGCGATCACTGTAGGCACGCCCGGCACGCCGCCCACGGGCGACAGCTCGATCAGCGCAGGCACGATGAGGAACGGCCCGTAACTGCGCGTGCCAATCGCATCGATCAAGTCACCCACCACCACACGCTGGCCCTTGCGGGAAAGCGCCTCGAAACAATCGAGCAAGTCGCCGATGGATTCGGGGCGGGAGGGAGCAGGGGCGACAAGGGCGGACATGGCAACGGCGGTGGATGGAAAGTGCGGGCGGGCCGGGGGAGCAGGGCACACCCATGGCATCTGAACAAGCCATCAGAATGCCGCCCCCACCGCTGGCTTCGTGGCAGACGCCCGCGCGAACATGCGTGGGGCAAGGGCTGACATCAGCGCCGGTGGCGGGATGCCAAACCGACTGCCGCGATCGAAATTTCAAGCCTTTTTGGCCTCCAGCGCTTGTGTATCAAGCGCCAGCAGCTATCAAAACAAAAGCAAGCCATTGCCGCAGGCCAGCGGCTGTGTCCCCTCAGGCCGCGAAACCACCATCGATCAGCAAACTGGCGCCCGTCACCATGCCCGACTCGGGCCCGGCCAGGTAGGCCACCATGCCCGCGATCTCGTCGGGGTGGGCGTGGCGGTCCAGTGCCATCAGGCCGTGCATGTCGCGCGCCATGGGGCCGTCGGCCGGGTTCATGTCGGTGTTCACCGGGCCGGGCTGCACGTTGTTCACGGTAATGCCCCGCGGGCCCAGGTCGCGCGCCAGGCCTTTGGTCAGGCCCACGATGGCGGCCTTGCTCATGGCATAGACGCTGAAACCCGGCCAGGGCGCGCGGTCAGCGTTGGTGCTGCCGATGGTGATCACGCGGCCATACGCACCGCCCCGGCCCATGTGGCGCACGGCGGCCTGCGTGGCCACAAACACGGCGCGCACATTCACATTCAGCGTGCGGTCGAAATCGGCCAGCGCGAAGCCGTCGATATCGCCCATCACCGCCACACCCGCGTTGTTCACGAGGATGTCGATGCGGCCCAGCCGCTCGGCCGCGCTGTCGATGGCGCGCGTGAGCGCGGCAGCGTCGGCACTGTCGGCCTGCAAAGCCAGGGCCTTGCCACCGGCGGATTCAACGGCTTCGACCAGGGCCTGGGCCGGTGCCGCCGAGCTGCTGTAGGTAAAGGCCACAGCCGCGCCGTCGCGCGTCAGCCGCCGCACAGTGGCCGCGCCGATGCCACGCGAGCCGCCGGTGAGGAAGGCGACCTTGCCCGCCAACGGCTGGGCAGGCGATGTGGGGGGATGGGCCGATGATGTTGCAGTGACAGAGGACATGGTGTTTCTCCAAAGAAGGGTGAATCAAAAAAAGTTCGTTTCCAAACCGGGAACACCTGCAGTGTCAGAAAACCACCCGCTGCGCGGTAGCCACGAATGGGATGGATGACTTTCAACCCAGGGTTGAAAATGGCACGCATGCAACCCCTCACCCACCTTGAATCGTTCGTGCAATCGGCCGAGTCCGGCAGCTTCTCGGCCGCCGCGCGGCTGATGGGCCTCACGCCTGCCGCGGTGAGCAAGAACGTGGCGCGGCTCGAAGCCAACCTGGGTGTGCGGCTGTTCCAGCGCAGCACGCGGCGGCTCACGCTGACTGAAGGCGGTCAGCGCTTGCTGGCGCAGATCGAGCCACCACTGACCGCGCTGGCCGACGCGGTGGACCATGCGGCCGAGGCCGAGCAACAGCCCGCAGGCACGCTCAAGGTCAGCATGGGCCAGGCGTTTGGCCGCGCCTACCTGGTGCCGCTGCTCGCCGAGTTCCTGCAGCGCTACCCGGCCATCCAGCCCGACTGGCGTTTTGAGAACCGGCAGGTGGACCTGATCGGCGAGGGCTTTGACGCCGGCATTGGTGGCGGCCTGAACCTGAACCCCGACATGGTGGCGCGCACGCTGGGGCCTATCCACCTGGTGGTGGTGGCGGCGCCCGCACTGCTCCAGGGCCGCAAGGCACCGCGCCACCCGGCCGACCTGGCAAGCTGGGACGGCATTGCGCGCAGGGCCATTCGCACGGGCCGCGTGCCGGTCGTCACCCTGCGCAACAAGGCGGGCGACGCGGCGCCGGTGGAGCTGCGCCCCCGCATCGTGTTCGACGACCCCGAAGCCATGTGCCAAGCCGCGCTGATGGGCCTGGGCGTGGCCGTGTTGCCGATGCCGTTTGCGCAACCCTGGCTGGCGCGCGGCGACCTGGTGCGCCTGCTGCCCGGCTGGTGGGCCGACGCGGGGCCGACCATGCTGTACTACCCCAGCAAAGAGCTGCTGCCCGCGCGCACGCGGGTGTTTGTGGATTTTGTGGTGGAGCAGTTCAGCCAGCGCGGCTTTGCACAGCGGGTGCGGGCGGACTGAGGGCCGCGCTGCCGTGCCACGCGCCCCGCGCGGCAAGGCCCCACTTTGGCTTGCGCAAAGGTCGTGGCTTCTACACTGCTGCCAACCCGCTCTTCAAAAAAAGGGAGTCTGCATGCCCACCCGCTGGCCCGTCCGCCGCCACCTCATGAACTCGCTGGGCCTGGTGGCCTGGATGGCTGTGGGCATGGCCCAGGCCCAGGCGCCCGCAGCGGCATCGGCGCCGACATCCACACCCGCGTCGCAGCCTGCCTCAACGCCCCCACCGCCAGCCAGCCCCGCATGGCGCGAAACATCCACGCCCGCCGAACAAGCGCTGGATACTGATGCGTTCCAGCCCGTGGATGCCGCACTGACCACGCAGCTCACCGATGTGCAAAGCGCGGTGGTCGTGCTGCGCGGCCGGGTGGTGTACAGCTTCTACCGCGATGGCGATGCGCAGAAGCTGCGCGACACGCAGTCCGCCTCCAAAAGCGCGCTGTCGGCCCTGCTGGGCACGGCCATCGCGCAGGGCCACATCGCCAGCGTGGACCAGCGCGTGGTGGACCTGGTGCCCGAATGGGCTCCGTTGAACACCGACCCGCGCGCCGCCACGCTCACGCTGCGGCACCTGCTGACGCTGACGGCGGGCTTTGCGCTGGACAGCGGCCCGCGCACGCGCTCTGGCACCGCCGCCCCCTTGCCCGTGCGCGAGGCCTGGGCCAGGCCGCTGGTGGCCGACCCGGGGCAGGTGTTTGCTTATGACAACTCCGTCACGCCGCTGCTGGCGGCCGTGCTGGAGAAAGCCACCGGCATGCCCTTGGCCGACTATGCACGCCAGCAGCTGGTGGGCCCATTGGCACTGGCCGAGCCCAGCTACCACCACAGCATTGTTCACCTGCGCACGCTGGACATGGCCAAGCTGGGCCAGCTGTACCTGCAGCGCGGCCGGTGGAACGGCCAACAGTTGGTGCCCGAAGCTTTTGCCGACGCCTCGACGCAAGTGCAGAACGCGGGCGGCCCGCCTGTGGGTTTGTCGTATGGCCACCTGTGGTGGGTGGTGCCCGGCAAAGCGGCGCGGCCCACCTTCATGGCCAGCGGGTTTGGCGGGCAGTTCATCTGGGTGTACCCGCCGCTGGACCTGGTGGTGGCGACCACATCCACCGTATCGCCTGCAAGTGGTCAGCGCGGACAGGCGCTGCAGCTGATCCGCAACCAGGTGTTTACCGCCGCGCAAAGGCGTGCGGCCAGCGAGCCGCGGTAGCTGCAACGTAGCGCATCAATTTGGAGGTTTTTTGGCCGCTAGCGCTTATGCATCAAGCGCCGGCAGCTACTGTTTTTGAATCAATGGCGCGCGCAAGCCGTGGCTCCAGCGAGCCTTGGCGCCATCGGGCGGACCGCGTGCGTTGTGGACCGGGATGAACGGCCGGGGAGCCTCTGCACACGGTGCGGCGATTCGTACCGAGCTTGCTCAGGGCTTGCGCACAAACGCCACTTCCAGCCCCTTGGCAGTCACCGTGATGGGGCCGGGCTGCAGCCCCAGGCCGTCGAACACGGCGGTGTCCTGCGGGCGCAGCTGGTGCAGCGTGACCTCGCGCAGCGACTGCTCGGCCAACACCGGGCCGTAGGCATTGATCAGCTCAGTCACGGCCGGCCTGAGGGTGGGGAATTCCAACCGCCCCAGCTTGATCTGGTGTGCGCGCAGTGTGCGGTCGCTGGGTTCGTAGCGCAGCGCAAACTCCACATCGAAACTGCCTGCGTGGGCTCTCCGCAATGCCGCGCCAGCCACTTCCACCCCCATCGCAGCGCCCAGCCGGTTCACATCGGGCAACAGGCGCAGCTGCGGCGCCTGCAGGTTCAGGTCGAACAGCCCCTGCACCGGCACGCTGCGCGGAAACTTGGTGGCCACCATCTCCTGCAGTTGCGACAGTGGCACCGTGTAGCTGGGCTGCGCAACGGCGCCGCAACCGATGAACAGGGCCACGCTGCCCAGTGCCAGGCTGCGGGTGGTGGTGCTCAAAAAGCGGCGGCGATGGTGGTGCATGGCGGTCAGATCTCCTGATATCGCGGTGGGACACCGGACCCCGCAAAAGGTGCCCGCACCGGCGTCAGGTGACCTGGGAGAAGCCGATACGTTCTCATAAATTTTCTATTCACAATGAACAAAAATTCGTTGATTTAAATGGATTTTTATCTAAATTTATCTATTCATATAATCATTCATGCCACCTCCCGACAAACTTTCCGCCAAAGCCCTGCAGGCCCTGCGTCGCCAGGGTGGCGTACTGACCAGCGCCGAACTGCAAGAACTGCTGGGCGTGAGCCAGCCCACGGTGTCGCGCGCGCTGGCGCCCTTGATCCAGTCGGGCCAGGTGCAAAAGGTGGGTGCGGCGCGCTCGCAGCGGTATGTGCTGCCGCGCCATGTGCCAGGTGTGGGCAGTGAGGTGCGGGTGATGCGCATCGATGCGCAGGGCCGCCCATCGCCGTTTGCGCGCATGGTGCCGCTGGAAGGGGGCGCTTTCTGGGTGGACGAGGCCGACGGTGTGAGCGCACGGCACGACGGCCTGCCCTGGTTTCTGGACGACATGCGCCCGCAGGGCTTCATGGGCCGCACCTTTGCCCACGCCCACCCCGAGCTGCAACTGGGCCACGACCCGCTGCACTGGAGCGACGACGACGTGCTGCGCGCCATGACGCTGTATGGCGACGACCTGCCGGGCAACCTCATCATGGGTGAGGCCGCGTTCCAGCGTTTTCACACGCTGCCCGCGCGGGCATCGCGCGTGGCGTCGGGCGCGGACTACCCCCCTCTGGCCGAGCAGGCGATGCGTGGCACGCACCCTGGCTCGTCGGCCGGGGGCGAGCAGCCCAAGTTCTGCACCATCACCGCCGGGCGGCATGTCATCGTGAAGTTCTCGCCCGCGGGCGACGCCCCCGCAGACCAGCGCCTGCGCGACCTTCTGGTGTGCGAGCACCTGGCGCTGCACACGCTGGCGCAGGCCGGGCTGCCTGCTGCGCCCACGCAGCTCTTCAGGGGCGCGGGGCGGGTGTTTCTGGAGTCGGAACGTTTTGACCGCACGCCGCTGGCGCCCGATGCGCCACTGGGTGGGCGCATTGGCATGGTGTCGCTGCAGGTCTACAACGCCGAATACGTGGGCGAGCTGGACAACTGGGCCGCCACCGCCAACCGCATGGCCGCGCGCCACCTGCTCACACAGGGCGATGCCCGCACGCTGCGGCTGCTGGAGGCTTACGGCCAGCTCATCGCCAACACCGACCGGCACTACGGCAACATCTCGCTGGTGCTTAAGGGTGACGACTGGGCGCTGTCGCCCACCTACGACATGCTGCCCATGCTGTACGCCCCGGTGGCTGGCGAGCTGGTGCCGCGCGACTTTGCCAGCCGTCCGCAGCAGCCCACCGCGGCCACGCTGGGCGAGTGGGCCGAGGCGCAGCAGCTGGCAAAACGGTTCTGGCAGGCGGCAGCGGGAGACGAAAGGGTGTCGGCCGACTTCCGGGCCATTGCGGCCGAGAACGCACGCCATGTGGGCGGCTGACTAGCCCGCGACTTTGCAACATTTCACGGTGGCGCCCTCTCCCGTTGCGGAAGAGGGTTGGGGAGAGGGGATCCTTCAGCACCTCACGGCTCGGTGCGAAGGCCCAAGAACACGCCGTGTTTTCTAAAAATTCAATTCAAAACAGCCTCTAGCACGCGTCCAGTAAGCGCTGAACGCTCACTTTTTTGATCATCCGCGCCCCACTACCGACCACCCCGCCTGCTGGTTGGTCTTGTCGTTCTCATACTCCCAGGCCGTGCCGCAGCGGTCGCACACATAGCGTGTAAAGGTGACGGGGCCGTGGTCGCGATCTTCCTTGCGGCTGCCGCGCTGCACCAGCTCGGCGTGGCCCGGCGCCTTGCGCCAGTTGCGCTGGATGCCCTGGCAGGGCTCGCACAGGGCCATGGGTTGCAGTTCTCGTTGGCGGGCCAGGTCTTTGGTCATGGTGGGGTGGCCTGGTGGGCAGGCGAATGGGTGAATGCGCCGCGCGTGCGGGGGGGCGGCTACTGTAAGGCACCAGCGCCCCACGCATGCAGCACGCAGGGCGATTTCAAGTGAAATCAGCCTTTAGGAACCCTCTGCACGAACCAGCGCGCCGTGTGCATCAGCGGTCTCGGGTGGTCTGCCGCGTTGCAAATACTCGCAATAGCGATGGCTATTGCTGCGTTTTGCGCCTTGCAGCCCTTCCCGATCCGCTGCGCTCACTGCCCGCTTGATCCGTGCAGAGGATTCCTCGCGCTTGCTGAGCAAGCGCCACCAGCTACCAAATCAGGAGCACCTTGAATCACAGGGCCTTGCCCATGCGCGCGTTGTGCAGCAC
>JBCNOJ010000271.1:0-7248 GCA_039593925.1 Acidovorax sp. | reverse complement strand
TGCCGCCACCGGCCATCAGCGGCACGATGGACAGCATCTTGGCCGAGGTGCCCAGTTCCATGATGGGGAACAGGTCGGTCAGGTAGTCGCGCAGGATGTTGCCGGTGGCGCTGATGGTGTCCAGGCCGCGGATGACGCGCTCGAGCGTGTAGCGCATCGCACGCACCTGGCTCATGATCTGGATATCGAGGCCGGTGGTGTCGTGCTCGTGCAGGTACATCTTGACCTTGGTGATCAGCTGCGCCTCGTGCGGGCGGTACGAATCCAGCCAGAACACCACGGGCATGCCGGAGTTGCGGGCGCGGTTCACGGCCAGCTTCACCCAGTCGCGGATCGCGGCGTCCTTGACCTGGCACATGCGCCAGATGTCGCCTTGCTCCACGTTCTGGCTCAGCAGCACTTCGCCGGTGGCGAGATCAGTGATGTTGGCCACGCCGTCTTCAGGGATCTCGAACGTCTTGTCGTGCGAACCATATTCCTCGGCCTGCTGGGCCATCAGGCCCACATTGGGCACCGTGCCCATGGTCTTGGGGTCGAACGCGCCGTGCCATTTGCAGAAGTTGATGATCTCCTGGTAGATGCGGGCAAAGGTCGACTCAGGCATCACGGCCTTCACGTCCTTCAGGCGACCGTTGGCATCCCACATCTTGCCGCCGTTGCGGATCATCGCGGGCATGGAGGCGTCCACGATGATGTCGTTGGGCGAGTGGAAGTTGGTGATGCCCTTGGCCGAATCGACCATGGCCAGCTCGGGACGGCCTTCGTGGCAGGCGTGCAGGTCGCGCTTGATCTCGTCGCGCTGGCTTTGCGGCAGCGTTTCGATCTTGCTGTACAGGTCGACCATGCCGTTGTTCACGTTCACGCCCAGCTCGTCGAACGTCTTGGCGTGTTTCGCGAACGCGTCCTTGTAGAAGATGCGCACGCAGTGGCCGAACACGATGGGGTGCGAGACCTTCATCATCGTGGCCTTCACATGCAGCGAGAACATCACGCCGGTCTTGCGTGCGTCTTCGATTTCCTTTTCGTAGAAGGCCAGCAGCGCCTTCTTGCTCATGAACATGCTGTCGATCACTTCGCGGTCGAGCAGCGCCACCTTGGGCTTCAGGACGATGGTCTTGCCGCTTTTGGTGATGAGTTCCATCTTGACTTCACGGGCGCGGTCCAGCGTCATGGACTTTTCACCGTGGTAGAAGTCACCGGCGTGCATGTGCGACACATGCGAGCGCGAGGCCTGGCTCCACTCGGCCATGCTGTGCGGGTTCTTGCGCGCGTATTCCTTCACGGCCTTGGGCGCACGGCGGTCGGAATTGCCTTCGCGCAGCACGGGGTTCACGGCCGAGCCGGTGCACTTGCTGTAGCGGGCCTTGATTTCCTTTTCCTTGTCGTCCTTGGGCTGGTCCGGGTAGTCGGGCAGCGCATAGCCCTTGGCCTGCAGTTCAGCGATGGCCGCCTTGAGCTGGGCCACCGAGGCGCTGATGTTGGGCAGCTTGATGATGTTGGCGTCGGCCTTGAGCGTCTTTTTGCCCAGCTCGGCCAGGTTGTTGGGCACCTTCTGCGCGTCGCTCAGATAGTCGGGGAACTCGCCCAGGATGCGGGCGGCCACGGAGATGTCGCTCTCCGCCACGTTGATGCCTGCGGGTGCCGCAAAGGTGCGGATGATGGGCAGGAAGGAAGCCGTGGCCAGGCGAGGCGCCTCGTCGGTGAGGGTGTAGATGATGGTGGGTTGCTGGGTCGTCATGGCTTGTCTCACGAAACAGAGTAGGTAGATGCCCTCCACCGGGGTACGGCAGAGGCCAAACGCGAATGCTCTCGCATTTTCCTTCCTTGGGGCTGTTCAACGCCCGTGTTTTTGCAATCGAATATCACGATGCGGAAATTGGCCGGCGTCGGAGAGATTTTTTTGCCTGTTGGGCAGATATATGACCGATTCAGCGGCGCCATTGCGATGCTGCAGCGCAGCATTGCGGTGGTGCCCGGAGGTGTACTGCTGGATGCCGAAATGGGGTGTCGCGAAGGGGGCTTGGCGGAACCGCGCACGGTCTGCGGTCGCAGCTGCTTTTAACGCGGCACACGTACAGAGGATCGCCCTCAAGGTGCGAGGTGAATCACGCGGGCATCGGCGATGGCAAATAGCTGCGCGCTCGGAACCACCGACTGTGGCGCTGTGCCTGTGAATGCGCCGAACGCGGGCAACACCAGCAACCCCGGTGTCCACGCAAAACACGGCAGCCGCAACGCATCGCGTGCCCGCCCGCGCAGCGTGACGGTGGGATGCAAGTGGCCGGCCAATACAGTCCCACCGTCCACGGCCTGGGGGTGATGGCATGCGAGCACAGACCCGCTGGGCACAAGTTGCCAGGGCTCATCGACCAGCGCAACGCCCAGAGCGCGCGGCGGGTCGCCCGCGTGCAGGTCGTGGTTGCCGCGCACCAGCGTCATGGCAACGCCCGCATGGCGTTCGCGCCAGGGCAGCAACTGGTTCCACAGCGGTGCATCGGCCCCGCTGCGCGCATGCAGGAAGTCGCCCAAAAAGATCAAGTGCTCTGCACCCGTGGCCGCCAGCACCGCATCCAGGCGCGCAAGGTTGTCGGCGGTGGTGCCGTGCGGCACCGGCTGGCCCGCGCGGCGAAAGGTGGCAGCCTTGCCGAAGTGCACATCGGCCACAAAGACTGCGCTGGCCGCGGGCCACCACACGGCCCGCTGCGGCAGCAGCCACAGCACGGTGCCGCAAAGCAGGGTGAGGGCGTGGGCGCCCGCTGGGGCTGCAGCAGGTGTCGACGTGGTGGAGGGCGTTATGGGGTGCAAGTGCGGGAACAAAGGTAGAGGCGAGGTGCGCGGGTGGGTTTTGGTCAGAACCCGTGGCGCCTGCGGGAACGCCGAGGTGCGTCGGACGGGCTCCCATCGCGGGCCCGGCGAGCGCCGCGGGGCGACGCGGTGGCCCCATCGGGCACGTCCCAGGCCATGTCTGCGGCGGCCACCGGATTATCGGCTTCGTGCGTGCCGGTGGTCGCGTCGGCGGCTTTCTCCAGCGCCTGCACCATGCGCGCCAGGCGGTCGGCCAGCGTTTCAGTGCTCAGGCGTTCGCGAAAGCGCTCCACCATCAGCGGCAGCGCGAATGGGGTGGGGCGCGTGAGGGCATGGATGGACAAAGTCTGCGCCTGCATGCCGCGCAGGGTGCGCGCCAGACGGTCCATGTCCAGCTCGTTGGCCAGCAGCTCGGCGCGCGCCTGGGCCAGCAGCAGGTTGTCGGGGTCGTACTGCGCGAACACGTCGTAGTACAGCGATGAAGAAGCTTGCAGCTGGCGGCTGCTGCGCTGCTCGCCCGGGTGGCTTTGGAAGATGAGGCCCGCGATGCGTGCAATCTCGCGAAAGCGCCGGCGTGCCATTTCAGTGGCGTTCAGGCTGGCGAGCACTTCGTCCTCCAGCCCGCTGCCGAGGGTGGTGTGCGTGCCCTCGCCAATCAGCCGCGGCAGCAGCGCGGCCCAGTCCACGGGCTTGGCCGAAAGCAGCTCCAGCCCATAGTCATTGACGGCGATCGAGAAGGTATTGGCCACCTCGCGCGACGCGCGCCAGGCCAGCAACCCGGCCAGGCCCAGGTGCACCAGGCGGCCGGCCAGTGGGTACAGGTACAGGTGCCAGCCCTCGCGCGTGTGCAGCGTCTCGGCCACGAGGCGGCTGGGCGTGGGCAGCGCCGACCAGGCGTGCTGCAGCGCCAACAGGGGCTGGGCGCAGCGCATCTCGGGCGATGCGTACACGCCGCGCTCGGCCTGTTCCAGCATCTCCAGCATGGCGTCGGCCAGCGTGTTGGACAGCGGCATGCGCCCACCGTTCCAGCGCGGCAGCGCAGCGCTGCCCTTGGGGGCGATGCGCACGTAGGCCGTCATCTGCTGCGTGCGCACCAGCTCCAACAGGCGGCCTGCGAACATGAACACATCGCCCTTGCGCAACCGGGCAATGAAGCTTTCTTCCACCGAACCCAGCCGTCCGCCGCTCACGAACTGCACCTGCATGCTGGCATCGCTCACGATGGTGCCGATGTTGCTGCGGTGGCGGCGCGCCAGCCGCGCGTCGGGCACGCGCCACACGCCTTCCTCGTCCGGCACCGCGCGATGAAAGTCCGGGTAGGTGGCCAGCGATGCGCCGCCCTGGCGCACGAACTGCAGGGCCCATTGCCAGTCTTTGTCGTCCAGCTGTGCATAGGCGGGTGCCCGGCGCACCTCGGCCAGCAACTCGGCTGGCACAAAGCCCCCACCGAGCGCAATCGTTACCAGGTGCTGCACCAGCACATCGAGCGGCGCGCGGGGCGTGTGCCGGTCTTCGATGCGGCCCTGCGCCAGCGCGTGGCGTGCGGCGGCAGCCTCCACCAGCTCCAGGCTGTGTGTGGGCACCAGCGTGATGCTGGATGTGCGCCCCGGCGCGTGGCCCGAGCGGCCCGCCCGCTGCACGAGGCGGCCCACGCCCTTGGCCGAGCCGATCTGCAGCACTTGCTCCACGGGCACAAAGTCCACGCCCAGGTCGAGGCTGGACGTGCAGACCACCGCCTTGAGCTGCCCGGCCTTCAGGCCCGCTTCCACCCACTCACGCACCTCGTGGCCCAGCGAGCCGTGGTGCAGCGCAAGCGTGCCCGCCCAGTCGGGCCGCGCCTCCAGCAGGGCCTGGTACCAGCGCTCGGCTTGCGAGCGCGTGTTGGTGAAGACCAGGGTGGATGCGCAGGCCTCGATGGACTGCACCACCTGCGGCAGCAGCGCCAGGCCCATGTGGCCGGCCCACGCAAAGCGGTCCACCTTGGGCGGCAGCATCACCTCGACCTGCAGTGCCTTGTCGATGCGGCCCTGCACCAGCACGGCCGGTGGTGGCGTGGGCGCTTCCGGCACCGGACGGGGCAGCAGCGTGTCCAGCGCCTCCTGCAGATTGCCCAGCGTGGCCGACATGCCCCACACCTGCAGCGCCGGGTTCCAGCCCGACAGGCGCGCCAGCGCCAGCTGCGCCTGCACGCCGCGCTTGTTGCCCACCAGCTCGTGCCATTCATCGACCACCACCAGCTTCACATGGCGCAAGCGCTCTTGCGCGTCGGCGCGGGCCAGCAGCAGCGAGACGCTTTCGGGCGTGGTCACCAGCAGCGTAGGCAGGCGGCGGTCCTGCGCGGCGCGCTCGCCGCTGGCGGTGTCGCCCGTGCGCAGGCCGCTGGTCCAATCCGGCGCCAGCTCCGGCATGGGGGCCTGCAGCGCACGCAGCGTATCGGCAGCCAAGGCGCGCATGGGGGTGATCCACAGCACGGTGAGTGGCGGGGCAGCTGCGCGGCGCGTGCGCAGGGCCGACCGTGCATCGGACTGAGCGGCGGGCGCCGTGGACTCGCCCGCTTTGGTCAGATGCTGCAGTGCGCCCAGCCACACCGCATACGTCTTGCCCGCGCCCGTGGTGGCATGCAGCAGGCCTGAGCGGCCCTCGCCCATGGCGCGCCACACCTCCTGCTGGAAGCCGAAGGGCTTCCAGCCACGCGCCGCCACCCAGCCCGCTGCTGCGCGGGCGCCTACGCTGGGCGAAGGCTTGCGCTGGCGGCGCGGAGCGGGCTCGTCGGCTGCGGGTTTGCTCATGCCGGTGCGTCCTGCCCCGGCAGCAGCGCCATCAGCGTCTGCAAGGTGTCGGCCTCCGCCACGGTCTTGTCCTGGCGCCAGCGCAGCATGCGCGGAAAACGCACCGCAATACCGCTCTTGTGGCGCGGACTGCGTGCAATGCCTTCGAAGCCCAGCTCGAAGACCTGGGTCGCGTCCACGCTGCGCACCGGGCCGAAGCTCTCGCGCGTGGTCTTGCGGATGATGGCGTCCACCTTCGCGATCTCGGCATCCGTCAGGCCCGAATACGCCTTCGCAAAAGGCACCAGCTGCCGGTCCGGGTCGTCCTGCGGCCCCGTCCACACCGCAAAGGTGTAGTCGCTGTACAGGCTGGCGCGGCGGCCATGGCCGCGCTGGGCGTAGATGAGCACGGCGTCCACGCTCATGGGGTCGATCTTCCACTTCCACCACACGCCCACGTCCTTGGTGCGGCCCACGCCGTAATGGGCGCTGCGGTGCTTGAGCATGAAGCCCTCGGTCCCCAGGCCGCGTGCGGCCTCGCGCTGGCGTGCCAGTTCCTGCCAGTCGGCGCCATGCAGCAACGCGCTCAAGCGCAGGGTCTGGTGGGGCAGGGGGGCGATGGCCGCGTTTTCTGGCTGCTGCAGCGTGGCCTCCAGCAGCGCGCGGCGCGCCTGCTGGGGCTGCTGGCGCTGGTCCTGACCCGCGTGTTCGAGCAGGTCGTACGTCACCAGCACCACGGGCAACTCGCACAGCAGCTTGGGTGTCAGCGTCTTGCGGCCCAGGCGTTTTTGAAGATCGGCAAACGGGCGGGGCTGGGGCTCATCGGGCAGCCACACCAGAATCTCGCCATCGACCACGGTGCCGTCAGGCAACTGCGCCATCGCAGCTTCGGCCAGCTCAGGAAAGCGGTCGGTCACCAGCTCTTCGCCGCGCGACCACACCCACACCGCACCCGCGCGGCGCACGATCTGCGCGCGAATGCCATCCCACTTCCATTCCACCAGCCAGTCATCGGGCGCACCCAGCAGCGCGGGCATCTCGGCTGCCGGCTGGTTGAAAGGGTGCGCCAGGAAGAACGGGTATGGCTGGCCGGCCATGCTGGCGTCACCCGCGCCCGGCGTGCCGTCCTCGTTTTCGTCCACAGGGGCCACCAGCGCGTTGTAGTCACCCGCCTGCGGTTGCCGCCCGATTTGTGTGTAGCCCATCAGCCGGTGTGCGATGCGCTTCGGGTCCAGCGCGCTCACCGTGGCGAGCGCTTGCGTGACCTGCAGGCGCGACACCCCCACGCGAAAGTTGCCGGTGATGAGCTTGAAATACACAAAGCGCTGTTCCGTTGCCAGCCGGTCCCACTGCGCGCGCAGGCGCGCGTCGGCTTCCTCGGGCGGCAGGGTGCGCAGGGGCAGCAGCTGTGCCATCCACTCGGCCAGCGGCAGGTCCACCGGTTGGGAGGCAGGCGGCAGCAACAGCGCCAGGGTTTCGGCCAGATCGCCCACTGCTTGGTAGCTTTCTTCGAACAACCATTCGGGCAGCCCCGCAGCCTCTTGCGCCAGCGCCTTGAGGCGCTTGGTGGGCACCATCTGGCGTGGTTTGCCGCCAGCGAGAAAGTAGGTGGCCCAGGCCGCATCGGCCGGCGCCGCCACGCGCAGGTAGGCCACCAGCGCGGCCAGCTTGCCGT
>JBCNOJ010000270.1:0-7254 GCA_039593925.1 Acidovorax sp. | reverse complement strand
ACTTTCTGCCCAAGGTCAAGATCGAAGCCGCTGTGGCCGACGATCTGGTGGACCGCGTGATCGAGTCCATCGAAACCGCGGCCCGCACCGGCAAGATCGGTGACGGCAAGATCTTCGTGACCCACCTGGAGCAGGTGGTGCGCATTCGCACCGGCGAAACCGGCAAGGAAGCCCTGTAAGGGCCCGGCTGCATCAGAACAAGAGAAAAGCCATGAAAAAACTGCTTGCTTCTTTCATCCTGGGGCTGAGCCTGTTGTCCGTCGGCACTGCCGCACTGGCCCAGGCGCCCGCCACCCCCGAGGCCGCAGCCTCGGCCCCCGCTGCCGAAGCGCCCGCCGCTGCCCCTGTGGCTGCAGCCGCTGCGCCCGCTGCTGAGGCTCCTGCCGCTGCGCCTGCACCCAAGGTCGACTCCGGTGACACCGCCTGGATGCTGACCTCCACGCTGCTCGTGATCCTGATGACCATCCCCGGCCTCGCGCTGTTCTACGGCGGCCTGGGCCGCAGCAAGAACATGCTGTCGGTGCTGATGCAGGTATTTGTGGTCTTCTCGCTGATTTCCCTGCTGTGGTCCGTGTACGGCTACAGTCTGGCGTTCTCGGGCGACGGCAAATTCTTCGGCGGCTTCGAGAAGATCTTCCTCAAGGGTGTGACCCAGGAGACCTTCGGCGCGCTGGCCACCATTCCTGAATACGTGTTCATCGCGTTCCAGGGCACGTTTGCTGCCATCACCGTGGCGCTGATCGTGGGCTCGTTCGCAGAGCGCATCAAGTTCTCTGCCGTGCTGATCTTCTCGGTGCTGTGGTTCACCTTCAGCTACGTGCCGATGGCCCACATCGTGTGGGGCGGCGGCCTGCTGGGCGCTGACGGCGCACTCGACTTCGCTGGTGGCACCGTGGTGCACATCAACGCCGGTATCGCCGGCCTGGTGGGCGCCTACATGGTGGGCAAGCGCATTGGCTACGGCAAGGAAGCCCTGACGCCCCACAGCCTGACGCTGACCATGGTGGGCGCCTCGCTGCTGTGGGTGGGCTGGTTTGGTTTCAACGCCGGCTCGGCCGGTGCTGCCAACGGCAACGCGGGCCTGGCCTTCGTGAACACGGTGCTGGCCACGGCCGCTGCCACGCTGAGCTGGATCGCTGGTGAAGCGCTGCACAAGGGCAAGGCCTCCATGCTGGGCGCTGCGTCCGGTGCGGTGGCAGGCCTGGTGGCTGTCACGCCCGCAGCAGGTTTTGTGGGCCCCATGGGTTCCATCGTGCTGGGCCTGATCTCCGGCATCGTCTGCCTGTGGGGTGTGAGCGGCCTCAAGCGCATGCTCAACGTGGACGACGCGTTTGACGTGTTCGGCGTGCACGGCGTAGGCGGCATCGTGGGTGCCATCCTGACCGGTGTCTTCGCTGCCCAAAGCCTGGGCGGCACCGGCGGTCTGACCCCCGACACTTTCGCCATGGGCCCTCAAGTGTGGATCCAGATCAAGAGCGTGCTGTTCACCATCGTGTGGTCTGGCGTGGTGGCGTTCATCGCCTACAAGATCGCCGATCTGCTGGTGGGCCTGCGGGTGTCGGAAGAAGCCGAACGCGAAGGCCTGGACATCACCTCGCACGGCGAGACGGCGTACAACCGCTGATCCGGCGCCTTGCACAGAACGCGCTGCGGTGTCTGGTGGCACCGCAGCGTCGCAAGAAGAACAAGCGAGTCACTCCTACTGGTTATTCCAGCCCGCCGCACTGGCGGGCTTTTTTCGTAACCAGGCGGTGAGCCAGCGTTGGCAAGACTCGCTCTTGAGCCCGGTGCCAGCCGGTGCGGCCCTTTTGCCCTCGCAGCCCGCGCAACCCGGGCCGCTCCACCAGAGACTTCTCAGCGGTTTGCACACGCGCTGTTCAAAAAATTCACGCCCCCGCCCCGCCGTGCGGCACACGGTGCCCGCTACGATGCGCTGTATGGATCACGCCCTTGCCCATATTGCCGACCGCGTGCGCGCCGCGGCCACCGACCAGACCCCACTGCGTATCCGTGGGGGGGGCACCAAGGATTTTCATGGCCTGGCATTGCACGGCGAGGTGCTGGACACCCGTGGGCTCAGCGGCATCGTGAGTTACGAGCCCAGCGAACTGGTGGTCACCGCGCGCGCCGGCACGCCACTGGCCGAGCTGGAGGCGCTGCTGGCCAGCCATGGGCAATGCCTGCCGTTTGAACCCCCGCATTTCTCCAAAACTCCCTCCGAGGCCGCCACGGTGGGGGGCATGGTGGCGGCAGGCCTGTCGGGCCCGGCACGCGCCAGCGTGGGCGCGGTGCGCGACTATGTGCTGGGCGTCACCGTGCTCAATGGCCGCGCGGAACTGCTGAGCTTTGGCGGCCAGGTCATGAAGAACGTGGCGGGCTATGACGTGTCGCGCCTCATGGCGGGCGCCTGGGGCACGCTGGGGCTGATCACCGAGGTGAGCCTCAAGGTGCTGCCCGTGCCGCCCGGCGAGGCCACGCTGCGGTTTGACGCCATCAACCAGGCCGATGCGTTGCGTAAGCTGCACGGCTGGGGTGGCCAGCCGCTGCCGCTGAACGCGAGCTGCTGGGTGCCGGACGGCAGCGAGGGCACGCTCTATGTGCGCCTGCGCGGCGCGGTGGCAGCGGTGGACGCCGCATGCAAAACCATGGGCGGCACTCGCCTCGACAATGCCACCGTGGCGCCCGACTGGGTGGCCTGCCGCGAGCAGACGCTGCCTTGGTTCACCGCGCGGGCCGCCCAGCCAGACCACGCGTTGTGGCGCCTTTCGGTGCCGCCCACCGCGCCAGCACTGGCCCTGCCGGGCGGGGCGCTGCCGCTGGTGGAGTGGCATGGCGCGCTGCGCTGGGTGCAGGCCCCCATGGGCGCTGGCGAGGCGCTGCGCGCCCAGGCCGAGGCTGTGGGTGGGAGTGCTTCTGTTTTTGTAGCTGCTGGCGCAGGTGTGCCAAGCGCTAGTGGCCAATTTGACCTGAAGTCCACCGCGCTGGAGCAGATCCATGCCCGCCTCAAGCACAGCTTCGACCCGGCCGGCATCTTCAACCCGGGCCGCATGGCGCAGGGCTGGTAAGGCAAACGGACTACCTTGCGCGCACCAGTCCACGCCACCCGCCTCTGCTCCCACGATTTCTTCAAGCCATATCGCCACACCCGCTGCCTCTTTACCCCCTCCCTCCCTGTACACACCCCGCATGCGACGCCTGCGCCACCTCACCGGACACCACCGCACCGCAGCCAGCAACCGGCTGCTGGGCCTGCTGCTGGCGTTCAATGCGGGTGCGGTCAATGCGGGCGGGTTTCTGGTGGTGCACCTGTACACCTCGCACATGACCGGTTTTGTCTCCATGCTGGCGGACAACCTCGTGCTCGGCCAGATGAAGCTGGTGCTGGGCGCCATCGGCGCACTGTGGGCCTTCATGTCCGGCGCGGGCACCACCGCCATCATGGTGAACTGGGGGCGCCAGCGCCAGCTGCGCAGCACCTTTGCGCTGCCACTGCTGCTGGTGGCGCTGCTGATGCTGGTGTTCGGCCTGGTGGGCGCCATCACGCTCAACTGGCGCACGCCGTTTGCTGTGCCGCTCACGGTGCTGCTGCTGTCCTTCATCATGGGGCTGCAGAACGCCACGGTCACCAAGATGTCCTCGTCGCAGATCCGCACCACGCACATGACCGGCGTGGTGACCGACCTGGGCATCGAGATCGGCAAGATGCTGTACTGGAACCGCACGGGCACACCGCCCGAAAGCCAAGTGCGCGCCAACCAGGCTCGGCTGCGGCTGTTCGCGGGGCTGCTGGGCATGTTCCTGGTGGGCGGCATCGCGGGGGCGGCAGGCTTCAAGCATGTGGGCTTCGTGTTTGTGGTGCCGCTGGCCGTGCTGCTGCTGGCGCTGTCGCTGCCGCCCTTGTGGGCCGACCGGGCCCGCCTGCGGCACCCCTTGCGCGGGTTGGGGTGGTCGGGTGTGCAGGCCGCCAGCGCACCGCCGGCTGCGACCTCTACCGCTGCGGCACCTACCGACGGCGCGCGCGCCCATCCGCCGCCTTCATCCCCGCACTGATTTCTTCCCACTGCGCCGCCCTGTTCCATCCTCGTATTCCGCTCTCGCCAAGCATGCACCATGCAAACCCAACTCTCCCCTGAATACGCAGCCCGCTCCGATGGCCAGGAGGCCGAGGCCATCCTGCGCAAGTGTGTGCACTGCGGCTTTTGCACTGCCACCTGCCCCACCTACCAGTTGCTGGGCGACGAGCTGGACGGCCCGCGCGGTCGCATCTACCTCATCAAGCAGGTGCTCGAAGGCGCGGAACCCACGCGCAGCACGCAAATGCACCTGGACCGGTGCCTCACCTGCCGCAACTGCGAGACCACCTGCCCCAGCGGTGTGCAGTACGGTCATCTGGTGGACATCGGCCGCAAGATCGTGGATGAAAAAGTCCCCCGCCCTCTGGGCGAAAAGGCGCTGCGCTGGGCGCTGAAGGAAGGCCTGCCCTCGCCCCTGTTCGCCCCCGCCATGAAGGCCGGGCAAATGGTGCGCAGCCTGCTGCCCGCAGCGCTGAAAGCCAAGGTGCCCGCGCCCCAGCCCGCAGGCGCATGGCCGACCCGCGCGCACGCGCGCAAGGTGCTCATGCTGGCGGGCTGTGTGCAGCCGGCCATGATGCCCAACATCAACACCGCCACCGCACGCGTGCTGGACGCCGTCGGCATCCAGACCGTGTTGGCCCCTAAGGCCGGGTGTTGCGGCGCGGTGAAGTTCCACCTCAACGACCAAGAGGGCGGAAAGGCCCAGATGCGCGCCAACATCGATGCCTGGTGGCCGCTGTTGGAACAGGGTGGCGTAGAAGCCATCGTCATGAACGCCTCCGGCTGCGGTGTGACCGTCAAAGATTACGGCCACACCCTGAAGGACGATGCCCAGTACGCCGCCAAGGCCGAGCGCATCAGCGCCCTCACGCGCGACTTGTCGGAGCTGCTGCCGGCCATGCTGCCCGAGCTGGCAGCCAAACTGCGCGGCCGCGTGAACCAGCCCGACACCCTGTACGCCTACCACCCGCCCTGCACCCTGCAGCACGGCCAGAAGCTGCGCGGCGGTGTGGAGGCGCATCTGAACGCGTTGGGCTTCAAGCTGCGCACCGCACGCAACGAAGCCCACCTGTGCTGCGGCTCGGCAGGCACCTATTCGGTGCTCAACCCCGAGCTGTCTTACCAACTGCGCGACCGCAAGCTCGGCGTGCTGGCCGAGGCCTTTGGCGAGCAGCCTCCCGACATGATCCTGTCGGCCAACATCGGCTGCATCACCCACCTGCAAAGTGGTACGGGCACCCCCGTGCGCCACTGGGTGGAGGTGCTGGACGAAGCGCTGAGCTGAGCTGGGTTGGGTTGGGTTGGGTTGGGTGCCTACTGCTGGGCGAGCGACAATTCCTGCAGCCACCCATCAACGTGGGTGGGACAAGACACATCAACAGGAGGGGCTCAGCCATGCGGTTTGACGGAACACTGACCCAGTGGAATGACGAGCGGGGGTTCGGTTTCATCACGCCCCAGCCAGCCGGTCAGGCCCTCTTTGTGCACGTATCTGCTTTCCCCCGCGATGGCCGGCGCCCGCAGTTGAACGAGCCACTCAGCTTTGAGGTCACGCAGGGCAAAGACGGCCGCAAGCAGGCCACCGCCGTGCGGCGCCATGCTGCGACGGGCGGAGATGTTTCGCGCCAGCCTCATTCCCGAAGGGCTCACGAGGGTGCCCGGCACAGTGGCCACCCAGTGCGAGGGCAACACCGCGCGCACGGCGATTCATCCGCGCTCAGCCCCTGGACGGTGGCATTTGTCCTGGTCTGCGCAGTGATGGCGGCTGTGTATTGGCAATACGACCGGCGTCAGCAAGAAGCGCGGGCAGCGCAGGCCGCCGCCTTGCTCGAGCAGACGCCCCTGCCGCGAGCCGCTGTGGCAACGCAGCCGCTGGCGGCATCCCCGTTTCGCTGCGACGGGCGCCAGCACTGCTCGCAGATGACGTCCTGCGCCGAGGCCAAGTATTTCCTGCAGAACTGCCCCGGCCCACAGATGGACGGCGATGGCGACGGTGTGCCCTGTGAGCAGCAGTGGTGCACCCACCCAGGCGCCCGTTAGCAGGGCCTGCGCAAGTGCGCGCCACAACACTGGCATGATTAAGGGTTTTCCTGCCACCAACACCGCTCACCGCCATGACCGATTCCGCGTCCGCACCAGTCCCGCCGACCGCCGCCCCTGCCACGCAGGCACCTGCGGTAGCCCCGGTGCCTGCCGCCACCGATCCCCGCGCGGGCGTGCCCCGGCAGCGTGGCGATGCTCCGCGCCGCAGCGGCGGCGACCGCCGCAGAACTCCGCGGCGTGTGCCCGGTGCCGCATCTGCTCCCAACCCTGGGGTGGCAGCCGACAACAGCGCAGCACCGCCCGACGCGGCCGCCCGTGCGCCGATGCGCACGCACCCCTTGCTGGAAAAGCTGGCCGAGCTGTACCCGGCGCTCTTCGGTGCGCTGTTTCGCCCCCTCAAGCGCGGCATCTTCCAAGACCTGCTGGCCGCACACCCTGACGCCTTCGAGCGCGACGCCCTCAAGATGGCACTGGGCATTCACACACGTTCCACGCGCTACCTGCAAAGCGTGGCCGCTGGCGAAAAGCGCCACGATCTGCAAGGCCAGCCCGTGGAAGACATGGCGCCCGAGCATGTGCACCACGCGCTGCTGGAGGTGTACCGCCGCCGCAAGAACAGCAAGAACCGCCCCACCGACGACCTGCTGCCCAAGCTGCGCAACCGCATGATTGCGGCGTTCGAAGCCTCGGGCCTCACGCGCGAGGCCTATATCGAGCGCGTGCAGGGCCGTGACGAGGCTGCCAATGCCATCCTCGAAGAAGCCCTGGCCGATTGGTCCGCCCGCAATGCCAAGGACGAAGCCCTGCTGCGCGCCTTTGAAGCGAGCGGCCAGACGCTGGAGGCCTTTGCCGACATGTATGGCTTGGTGCCCCGCACCGTGGGCCAACAGCTGGAGCGCGCACGCCGCCGCCAGGCTCTCGACGCGCAAGCGTCGGCATCGACGGCAGCCGCCGTTTCCCAGGCCCAGTAAACCTGCGGTTGCAGTAGCGGGCAACGCAGCCCCGTACAAGCAACTCGCACTGGCCACCTCGCAGTTGGCAACCGGCCGTTGGCACTTGGCCCTCGGCCGTTTTGCCTCTGGCCCGCGCGCTGGGGCCGACGCTGCATCAACGTCAGCAATGGCCCTTTTGCAAAGCC
>JBCNOJ010000027.1:0-20706 GCA_039593925.1 Acidovorax sp. | reverse complement strand
CCCCTGAATGCCGCCGTGCGCGAAGGCATCCGCGCTGCCGCCCTGTGCGTGACGCAGGCCGGCGCGCAACCCTCCATTCCCACCCGGGCGGCCGTGGCGGCCAGCCCTCTGCCTCCCGACTGGATCCCGCTGTGAAACGCACGACCTTGCTGCACGCCGAACTCTCCCACGCCATCGCCAGCCTGGGCCATGGCGACATGCTGGTGATCGGCGACGTGGGCCTGCCCATCCCCAACGGCCCGCGCCGCATCGACCTGGCGCTCACGCCCGGCATCCCCGCCTTGGCCGATGTGCTGCGCGTGGTGTTGGAAGAAATGCAGGTCGAGAAGACCGTGATCGCCACCGAAGCAGTGGAACGCAATGGAGGGCAGTTGCCCGCCTGGTGCCACTTGCCGGTGGATCCTCAGGCGGTTTCGCACGACGAGTTCAAGCGCCTGACCCAGCAGGCCCGCGTGATGGTGCGCACCGGCGAGTGCACGCCGTATGCAAATGTGATCCTGGTGGCGGGCGTCACGTTCTGACACACCACACCCCGACGGGGAGTGTTCGCGTGCGGGTTTTGGAGAACGCCTGACAGTGCCCAGCTGCGGTACGCTGGGCCGTCACCGCTTCGCCTGCCCCATGCCCAGCCTCGCCCCCCACGATCTGCTCCCCCAAGAAATCACCGTCCTAGAACGCGGCTGGCTGTCGGCCAACAATATCCTCTTCATCGGCCAACACGACACAGCCATCGTGGACACCGGCTACTGCAGCCATGCCGAGCAGACCGTGGACTTGGTGCGCGGCACGCTGCAAGGCCGCGCGCTGGACCGCATCCTCAACACCCACCTGCACAGCGACCACTGCGGCGGCAATGCCGCGCTGCAAAAGGCCTGGCCCGGCGTGCTCACCGCCATCCCGCCGGGCCAGGCCGACCATGTGCGCCAGTGGGATGCCTATGCGCTGAGCTACACGCCCACGGGGCAGGAGTGCCCTCCCTTTCGGGCCGACACGCTGCTGGTGCCGGGCTCGTGTGTGCTGCTGGGCGACAAGCCCTGGCAGGTGCACGCCGCGCCCGGGCACGACCCCCATTCGGTGGTGCTTTTCGAGCCCCAGGGCCGCTTGCTGATTTCGGCCGATGCGCTGTGGGAAAACGGCTTTGGCGTGGTGTTCCCCGAGCTGGAGGGCGACGATGCCTTTGCCCAGGTGGGTGCCACGCTGGACCTGATTGAGGCGCTGTCGCCGCAGGTGGTGATCCCGGGGCACGGCCCCGTGTTTGCCGACGCCCCCCGCGCCATCGACGGCGCCCGCCGCCGCCTGGACGGCTTTGTGCGCAACCCGGGCAAACACGCGCTCTACGCGGCCAAGGTGCTGCTCAAGTACAAGCTGCTCGAATGGCAGCAGATCGGCATCCCCGACCTCACGGCCTGGGCGCAGGCCACGCCGTATTTCGGCATGCTGCGCGCGCGGCATTTCGCGGCACAAAGCGAAACGGAATGGCTGCACAGCCTGGCGGACGATTTGGTGCGCTCCGGCGCCGCCGTACGCCAGGGCGAGACGTTGCACAACGCATAAGCCGCGCAAGGGCCTATTGACGCACAAAAGGTGTTTTCAGCGGCCTTGCCGCCGTATCCCCACGGATGCTGACTCAGGCCGAAGACGTATTTCAGCAGCCAGCAAGAGTGGGTACATTCGCACCCTGCGTCGCCGCGCGCCAGCCCCCGCATGTTCGCAGCCTCGCCAGGCATTCGCCTACGCTCTTGTCATTGCCGCCCCTGGGCGGCAATGTTGGCGTGCTTGCCCATTCACCTGAAACCTGTTCACGATTTCTGCACGGAATGACCGTTTTCTCGACCCACATCCACATTCCTGCGCCCGCGGCATTGGCGTGGGACATCCTGGCCAACAACGTACAGGCGTGGCCGGACTGGACGCAGTCCATGACCAGCATCCGTGCGCTTGACCCGGGGCCCATGCGCAACGGCGCGCGTTTTGCAGTGAAACAACCGAAGCTGCCTGAAGCGGTCATGACGGTGGTGGATTGGGAGCCCATCTCGCGATTCAGCTGGCGTTCGGAGGGGCGCTTGCTCTGGGCGATGGCAGACCATGCCATCACCCCTGTGGAAGACAAGGGATGCACGCTGGTACTGCGGCTGACATTCCACGGACCGCTGTCGGGCATTGCAGGACGGTGGATGGCGTCGCTGGTCCAACGCTACCTGCAGATGGAAGCAGAAGGGCTGCGGGCCGAGTGTCTGCGGCAAAGCGCTGGCCAGCCGCGGCCGAGCCAGCACCCCGCCACCGGGACGGAAAACGCGCAGGTCAGTGCTTGAACTGCTTGTCGCAGCCCGTTACGTGGTTCTTGCTGCTGGACATGCACTGGTAGAACGACTTCTTGTTGCCCGAGGCACTCTGGCAGTCCGACACGCTGTATTTGCCCTTGGCCTCGCGGATCTTGGGCGCAGTGGCGTCGAACGCGGCCTGGGTCATGTAGCCGTCGCGCACGTTCTTTTGGCCGACTTCCAGCATCAAATCGGCCTGGTAGCGGATGTTGTCCACGGCGGCGGCGCAGTTCATGGGCGCCTGCTGGCTGTCAACCTTGCCCAGTGAGTCTTTGAGCGCCTCGCCGAATTCGGCCACGTCCTTCGGGATCTTCTTGGTGCCGTCGGGGTTGTACTCCTGCTTGCCCTTCGCGCTGCTGCCGCCTTTGCCGGGTGAAGAAGTGCTGCCGCTGCCACCACTGGTGCCGTTGGTGCTCTGTAGCTTAAGGGGCTCGGCATCCGCCTTGGCCGGTGGAGGCTGCGAGCCGTAGTGGGTCTTGCCGTTTTCGTCCACCCACTTGTACACCGGCTGCGCGTGCGCCGCCCCATAGGCCACCCACAACGCCGCAACGGCCACGGCCATTCCATTCAGCTTCTTCATAACGCCCTCCAGTTTATTGGTCAAATGTGGCTTTAGCGCTAATCCATCAAGCGCTTAAAGCTCATTTTTTTATAGCGATTCAAGTCCACCACCTCAAGGCCGAAGGTCCCAAGCCCGCATCACGGCAGGTCCTTGTTCACCTCCGGCGCAGACGCATCGCGCGGGCCCACGGTGCCCAGGCGGCCTTTGAGAGACTGGGGTTGGCCCGTGAGCATGGCCGCGTAGTTGGTGGTGTTGGCCAGCACCTTCTTCACGTAATCGCGGGTTTCGGCAAAGGGCACATTCTCGGCCCAGATGGCGGCATCCAGCACCGGGCCGTTGCGCCAGCTGCGCGGGCGGCCAGGGCCGGCGTTGTAGGCGGCAGCGGCCATGGGCATGGAGCCTGCAAAATCATCCAGCGCGAGCTTGAGGTAGGCGGTGCCGATGGTGATGTTGGTGTCGCGGTCGTTGATCTGGTCGGCGGTGAAATTGGTCATGCCGATCTTCCTGGCCGTCCAGCGCGCCGTGGCGGGCATCACCTGCATGAGGCCTGAGGCACCGACGTGCGAGCGTGCATCCATGATGAAGCGGCTTTCCTGGCGGATCAGTCCGTAAACGTAGGCCGGGTCCAGGCCGATGCCGGTGGCGCGCTCAACCACTGCGCTGCGGAACGGCGTGGGGAAGCGCTGCGTGGTGTCGATGACATCTTTGGTGCGTTCGCTGGTGTTGATGCAGCGGTCCCACACTTCCCGCTGGCAGGCAAAGTCGGCAGCGGCCAGCAGCTCGCGGTCGCCCATGCCGCCGCTTTGGTGCAGGTTGGTGGTGTAGTTCCATTCGCGCACACCTTCGCCGCGCAGGCCCAGCAAGATGGCGTACAGGCCGCGGTTGAGGCCAGGGTTCGCCCGTGCGGCGGCTTTTTCTTCGGCCGTGAGCGGTGCCGGCGCCGGGGGTGTGGTGATGCGCTGGCCAAGCTCTTCCATGGCCAGCATTTCGTAAAAGCCACGCGTGCTGGCGATGGTTTCCAGCAACTGCTTGGCCTCGGCGCGGTCGGCTTCGCTGGGCTTGCCCGCCAGCAACGAGCGCGCCTTCCAATACGCCCAGGTGCTGTCCTGGCGCGCTTCGGGGCTCATGGCATCCACCGCCTTGCCCACAGTCTTCCACTGGCCCGCACGCAGGGCTGCGCGCACTTTCCAGCCCAGCAGATCGTCGTTGAGGTCGCTGTCTTTGGTCACGTTGGCGAAGTAGCCCACGGCACTGCCAGAAAGCTTTTGCGCCGCAGCCTTGCCGATCACGCCCCAGGCCCAATTGCGCTCTTCGTGCGACAGGTGCACGCCCCACTTGCTGTCGAGTTGCTGGGCGGCGCCGTCCGGGTCGCCACCGGCCAGCTTGATGAGGGCCAGCAGCACGAGTTCCTGGCGCGCGTTGCCCCGCGCAGTGGCGCGCGACAGCAGGAATTTGGTGGGCGCATCCAGCACTTCCTTGAGCTGCGGCAGCGCGTCGGGCGAGACGATCTCAACAGCGTTGCGCACCACACGCGGCCGGTTCGCCTCTACACCCAGGCGCGCCTTGCGCCAGATGTCGAGTGCGGTGAGTTTTTTGTAGCCATACAGTTCGCCCGCAGCATGGGTGCAGCCGTCGTCGGCATCGCGAAGGGCGTACCAGTTGCTGCGCACGTCGTCGCCCACCGTGGCAGTTGCAGTGCCCTTGATCTGGTCAATGAGCAGTGCATAGCAACGCACCTCACGGTCGTCTGACATGCGAAAGTGGGGGTGCTGCTCGGCAAACTGCGCCCAGTTGCGGCGCTGGCCCAGCAGCAGCAGCCAGTCGTTGCGCATGCGGTCTTCCTGGTAGCTGCCGGCATAGCGCTGCATGAACGACTGGATTTCAGCAGGCTGGGCGTCAGGGAGCCTTGCCTTGAGTTCCCAATAAGCCGCCCACGGCTCCAGCGCGTGGCCGCGCACGGTGGGCAGCAGTTGCGCAAGTTTGTTGCGATCACCCTTGCGGAAGGCCTGCTGCATCTCCAGCAGGGTATCGTCTGCCTTGGTGTTTTGTGCCTGGACAAGCGGAGAGGCCGTGGCGAACACGGCGCTGGCGACAAGCGGTGTCAGAATTCGAAACAATTGCATGGGGGAATTATGTGATGGACAAAGCAGCCCTTCGGCGCGCGTTGGTAGAAGAACGCCTTAACCTGCCCGACCGCCTACAGCGGTCCGACCTGTTACAACAGGTGATGCGCATCTGGCTGGTGAACCGGCCCGACACCGTGATCGGCGCCTATTGGCCCATCAAGGGCGAATTCGACCCTCTGCCCGCCCTGCACCGCTGGAAGGAAGACGGCGAGCTGCTCGACGAACCCCTGCGCCGCCGCATCGGCCTGCCGGTGGTCAACAAGCAGCACAAAACCCTGACCTTCCACGCTTGGTACCCCGGCTGCCCCATGGAGGAAGACGCCTATGGCATTCCCAAGCCCAAGGACACCGAGGTCATCGTCCCCACCCTGCTGTTTGTGC
The DNA here is from genome assembly GCA_039593925.1 of Acidovorax sp. Classification (GTDB taxonomy): domain Bacteria; phylum Pseudomonadota; class Gammaproteobacteria; order Burkholderiales; family Burkholderiaceae_C; genus Acidovorax. The sequence goes on along the minus strand of JBCNOJ010000027.1, from coordinate 15,316 downwards.
CCTGCGTGGGCTATGCCGCGGGCGGCTACCGGCTGGGCTATGGCGGCGGCTTTTACGATCGCACGTTGGCCACGCTCCAGCCCAAGCCGTTTACTGTGGGGCTGGGCTTCACCAACGGCTTCATTGACGACTTCGAGCCGGAATCATTTGATCTGCCGCTGGACGCGATCCTGAACGACAACGGCGTGGTCTGGCCGGTGTAGGCGCTTCCTGAGGGCGGCGCGTTGCCACCACAGTGTCAGCGCGGCAACTCAGAGGCAAACGCAAAACACTCGGCGCCCTCTGACCGGCGCTTGCAGGCATACATGGCGCGGTCTGCCGCCCGCAGCAACTGCGCCAGCGAATGGCCATCAGCAGGGTAGCAGGCGATGCCCAGGCTCATGCCCACCACCAGCGTGCGCCCCTCAAACACCAGCGGCTCTGCTGCACTGGCGGCCATGCGGCGACACATCGCGGCAATCACCTCGCGCGAGGGAGCGCCCGTGATCAGCACCGCAAACTCGTCCCCGCCCAGCCGCGCCACCATGTCGCCCGCACGCAGCTGCGCGCGCAGGCGGCGCACCATGGACACCAGCACCGCATCGCCTGCCGCGTGCCCGTAGGTGTCGTTGACGCCCTTGAAACCGTCCAAGTCGAGCAACAGCAGCGCAAAGGGCTGCCCAGCCCGCACGGCAGCTTCGCCCTGCTGGGTGAGGCCTGCGCGGTTGGCAGCGCCCGTGAGGGCATCGGTGCCCAGGGCTTCGACCAGCTCTTGCGTGCGCACCGTGAGCGCCTGTTCAGACCTGCGCAGCAGCCGAACGCGCGAGGCCATGGCCGCTGCAAACACCACGGATTCGGCCACCAGAACGGTCTGCGTCATGTCCATCTGCCACGGCGTCCAGGCCACCCACCCCCAGCTCGCCACAACGATGGCGCAGATGCCCAGCAGCACGATGGTGACACCCAGGCTGTACAGCACGGCGGGCCAATAACGCCGCCGCATCGCAATCACGGCCCCCACCGTCAGCACCACGGTGGACACCACCACCGATGCCTGCACCAAGCGGAACAGCCACAATGGGTGCGCCCCCAGCAGGCCGTACACCGTGGCCAACATGAGCGACACCACCAGCGCCAGTACCACCTTGTCCACGCGCGGCGCGTATTCGGACAGCCGCAGCAGGCTGCGGCCAAACATCAGCTTGGAAATGGCCCACAGCGGCGGAGCAACGCTGTAGAAGAAACCCGCCGCCGCAGGCCAGTGCGCAAACGGGTACCTCAGCGTGTGGCCGTTGAACCCGGCCAGCGCCAGCAGGGCTGCAATGCACGATGCGAGGTACCAGGCGTAAATGCCTTCACGGAACACCAGCAGCATCACCGCGCTGAACACGGCCAGCCCCATGAGCAGGCCATAGCAGACGCCGTCGTACATGCGCTTGTCCTGTGTGGCTTGCAGGTAGTCCGCCACATCCCATACGCGGGCGGCATAAAACCGCGCGAAGGTCGACTCCACCCGGAAATACACGGTGTAGACCCCGTCATCAGGCAGCCGAAACCGCCACGCCATCTGTTCCGAGTCTGCAGGCCGGGTGGCCCAGGGATGCCGCATACCGGTGACCACCGGCTCGGCCAGGGCCCTGCCATCTTGGTCGTAGGGGCCGTAAAAGCGCAGCTCGTGCGTGGACACCGTGGGCACCAGCAGCAGCCATTCGCGCAGCGCATCCGCAGGGTCGGCCAATTGCACGCGCAGGCGAAACCAGAGCACGCGGTCCGATTCCGCGCCTTTCAAGGGGTTGTCAGGGTAGAGAAACCGGGCTTCGTTGCCGGGACTGCGAATCTGGTCGATGGTGAGCGTGCGGCCCGGGTCTTCGAGCATGCCCATGGACGGCACAACCGACAGGCCGCCCTGCTGCGCAGAAATTCGGGCTGGCGCGTCGCGCCCTGTAACGGGTTGGGCAAGCACCGGCAATGCGGCAGCGCACACAAACAGCAGGACAGCCCGCAGAACCCACGACAAAAACGACGAGCGAATCTCCAACGCAGACCTACCTCGGGCTCATCGCCCCATTCAAAAAAACCGGCCATTGTGCCGCCAGGCTCTCCCACCTCAAGGCGCCAAATGGGTAGTGGATGCCTGTTTGATGCGGGAATCACATCAAAAACGCCGTCATCTCTCATGGATGACAGGGACCACACGGCGCTAGCATCTGGGTCTTCAGCCAAAGCGCGAATTCGCAGTGGCAATGGCCGCCAGCCAGCCAGCCAGCCAAAAGGCTCACCTTTTACCCTATGCGCAAGACCGCACCATGACCAAGCTCTATATCGGTAACAAAAATTACTCCTCCTGGTCCATGCGCCCGTGGGTTCTGCTCAAGCAGGCCAATATTCCCTTTGAGGAAGTGCGCGTGAGATTCGACAGCTTCGACCCCGGTTCCGACTTCAAGCGGGCGATGGGCCCGGTCAGCCCCACCGGAAAAGTGCCGGTGCTGGTGGACGGCGACCTGATCGTGTGGGACACCCTGGCCATCGCCGAGTTTGTGGCCGAGACCTGGCCCGACAAGCAGCTCTGGCCCCAGGATGCCAAGGCCCGTGCCCGCGCCCGCAGCGTCTGCGCCGAGATGCACAGCGGCTTCACCGCCCTGCGCAGCCACTGCCCCATGAACATCGAGGCCAATCTGGCGCAGACCGGCGCCCTGATCTGGCGCGACCAGGCTGGCGTGCGGGCCGATGTGCAACGCCTGGTGGAGATGTGGAGCGCCCTGCTGGAAGAACACGGCGGCCCCCTGCTGTTTGGAAAGTTCAGCGTGGCCGACGCCTACTTTGCGCCTGTGTGCATGCGCCTGCACACCTACGGCTTGCCAGTACCCGCACCCATCCAGGCCTATGTGGACCGCGTGCGGGCGCTGCCGGGCGTGAAAGCCTGGATCGACGAAGCCCTGGCCGAGAAGGATTTTCTGGACTTCGAAGAGCCCTACCGCCTTCGCCGTACTGAAGGCTGAGCACCGCGATGACCGTCACCATCTATCTGCGCTACGTGCTCAACACCAGCAAACTGAAAGAGTTTGAGCACTACGGAAAACTGTGGATTCCGCTGGTCGAGAAATTCGGCGGCAGGCACCACGGCTATTTCATGCCCAGCGAAGGCGCCAACAACATTGCGCTGGCGCTTTTCACCTTTGAAAGCCTGGCAGCCTACGAGGTGTACCGCGAAGCCTCGATGCAGGATGCGGAGTGCCAAGCGGCGTTCCGCTACGCCGAAGAGACGGGGTGCATCGTGAGCTACGAGCGCAGTTTCTTCAGGCCCGTGTTTGGCTGACCGACGGCGCTGGCAGCAGAAAGGCTTGGCTAGCGAAACTGCTTGCGCAAGAACGGCTTGTGTCTTGCGATGTGCGCCAGCTGCGCGGGCGCGACGGTGCCGCCCAGGTCTTCTTCTTCCGCGTTGAGCACCTGGTTCGCGTAGGCCAGCGCACGCGACACCACCTCTTCGTCGCTCACTCCCTGCCGCGCAGCCAGGTCCAGCGCCACGCGTTTCATGGCGCGCTGCGAAAGCATCCACATGGCGCCGAACGCGTCCCAGGCGGCAGCAGCCTCCTTGAACTTGTCGCGGTCGGCCAGGATTTCATTGAGCGGCTTGGCCAGGATCTCCTGAAGATCATCAACCTGGGCCTTCAGGGCCTCGAACTGCGCCTCGCGCTGCAGGGCTTCAGCGGCGGCGTTGGCCGCTGCATCGGGCGCGGCGGGCACAGGCACGCTGCCGTCGGGGTTGAGCTGGGCAATGGTGAGAGAGGACGACAGGGACATAGGCGCTCAAGAATACAGGGCCGATGGCAGGTTCTACACTGGCCGCATGGAAATCTACATGGTAGGCGGCGCCGTCCGCGACAAGCTGCTGGGGCGGCCCGTAAACGACCGCGACTGGGTGGTGGTGGGTGCCACGCCCGAGCAGATGCAAAAGCAGGGCTACCTGCCCGTGGGCCGCGACTTCCCGGTGTTTCTGCACCCCGAGACGCGCGAGGAATACGCGCTGGCGCGCACCGAGCGCAAGAGCGGGCCCGGCTACCGGGGCTTCGAGGTCCACAGCTCGCCCGACGTGACGCTGGAGGAAGACCTCTCACGCCGCGACCTTACTATCAATGCGATAGCTAGCAGCGCAGATGGATCAAGCGCTAGAGGCATTTTTGACCCATATTCCGGCATCCAGGACCTGCAGGCGCGCGTGCTGCGCCATGTGACCGACGCCTTCCGCGAAGACCCGGTACGCATCCTGCGCGTGGCGCGGTTTGCGGCACGGTTCACCGACTTCACAGTGGCGCCGGAAACGATGCAGCTGATGCGCGAGATGGTGGATGCGGGCGAGGTAGACCACCTGGTGCCAGAGCGCGTATGGCAGGAGCTGGCGCGTGGGCTGATGGAAGAAAAACCTTCGCGCATGTTCGAGGTGCTGCGCGAGTGTGGCGCGTTGGAGGTGCTGCTGCCCGAGGTGGCGCGCCTGTGGGGTGTGCCCCAGCGGGCCGACTACCACCCCGAGGTAGACACGGGCGTGCACCTGATGATGGTGCTGGACATGTCCGCACGGCTGCTGGCACCGCTGACCGTGCGGTTTGCCTGCCTAGCACACGACCTGGGCAAGGGCACTACGCCCGCCGAGATTCTTCCGCGCCACATCGGTCACGAAGACCGCAGCGCCGAACTGCTGCAGCACGTGGCCGAACGCCTGCGCGTGCCCGTGGACTGCCGCGAGACGGCCGACGTGGTCGCGCGCGAACATGGCCATGTCCACCGCAGCAGTGAGCTCTCGGCCGCCGCCCTGGTGCGCCTGCTGGAGCGCTGCGACGCGATCCGCAAGCCCGCCCGTTTTGCGGACATCCTGCTCGCCTGCGAGTGTGACGCGCGCGGGCGGCTGGGGTTTGAAGAATCCGCCTATCCGCAGCGCCCGCGCTTGATGGCGGTGCTGAATGCGGTGCAATCCGTCGTCACCCGCGACATTGCCGCGCAGGCTGCGGCCAAGGGCCTCGCAGGGCCGCAGGTGGGCGCACTGATTCACCAGGCTCGGGTGGCTGCGGTCGCACGCTGGCTGCAAGACCCAGTGCAAGACACCGCCATCCACTGACGTCCACAGTGGCTGGCCAGACTACCACCGCAGCAGGCGTGGGCCGAGAAAAGCCCCCAGAGCGGTGGGTATGGCCATGCCTGCCAGGTACCACACCGCCAGGAATGGCGCAGCCATCTCGGGGCAGTGCAAGGCATAAACCAAGGCCCCCAACGCACCTGCCAGCAAGCCCGCGCCAGCACCCGCCCAAGCCAGGCGCGTAGGGGCCGCGCCCTTGAGTGCCCAAAACCCCGCCACAAACGCTGGCACCGACAACGCGGCGATGTTGAATGGGCAGGTGCGCCAGGTGCTGCCCAAAACCAGCGGCAGCCGCTCTGCCGAAGGCACCTGGGCCAACGCAAACGCTGCCAGTGCCCACAGCAGCAGCGGTGGCACGGCAAGCCAAGCCGCCGTCCTGCCAACCGCCATGCCGGGGCGGCCCATGCGCCGCAGCAGCATCAGCCCGGCGGTGGCCAGCGCAGCCGCAAACGCCAGCTTGCCCCAGAACATGGGCAGAGCCATCGTCGCCAGCAGGCCGGGCCGCAGGCCAAACAGGGCCAGCATCAACACGGCAGCCCCCGCAATGCCCGCCAGCGTGGCCAGGGCAAACCGCTGCTCGATGGCGGTGCGCTGCACAGGCCGCTCATCCGCAGCCAGAAGGTGGATCAATTCATCGGTTTTCATTCCATTCCCCTTGGGGCGTCCGCGCACCGGGCTCCCCGCAACAAACAATGCCGTGTCTTCATCAATACCGTGCACCGTGGTGCCTCAACCCGGCTTGGCATGCGCCATGCCCCTGATCTTGGCGGCCAAGGCTTTGAGCCCCCGGTGCACACCCACTTTGACGGCCGATTCGGAAAGCCCGGTGAGGCGCGCTGTCTCGACCACCGACAAGCCTTCCAGCTTTACGTACTCGATGGGCAGGCGCTGCTTGTCCGGCAGGGTGCGCAGCAGTTGGCCCAAGTCGCGCCGGGCCTCGGCCGCTTCGCTGTCGCTGCTGGCAAACATCTCGTCCGCCTCGTCCAGCGGGTCGTTGCGGCCTTCCTTGACCGAGTGCGACCGCAGCCAGTCGATGAGCTTGTAGCGTGCAATCGCATGCGCCCAGGCCGTGACCGGCATCTCGGGCCGGTAGGTGTGGCGCTGGTTGTGCACGGCCAGCAGCGTTTCCTGCACCAGGTCCTCCACTTCATCAGGCCGTTGGGCCAGGCGGCGGCGCAGAAAGGCGCGCAGATGCGCACTCAGCTCTTTCAGAAAGCGCTGGTAGGCAGCCGCATCCGCATCCAGCCCCTGCAGCAGCAGGCCCCGCAAACGCTCTTCAACAATCGCCATGGTGTCTCCCTGCAGGGAATTCGGAAGAAAGCGCCAGCGGGTTACAGCCCCTGCCAAAAAAATTGGTTGCTTTGGCTGTAACCCCCGCCCGACACAGCCCGAATTACAGCGCAGATCGGGTGATGTGCATCCGGTCGTTCACCCCCACTTTTGGAGAATCCCATGACTTCACGCACCCTCAGCCTCGGCGCCATCGCACTTGCAGCCCTGGCTTCCGGCGCCGCACTGGCCCAGAACAAACCGGCCGAAGCCGCCAAGCCAGCCATGGAAAAGTGCTACGGCGTGTCGATGGCTGGCAAAAACGACTGCGCCGCAGGCCCAGGCACCACGTGCGCCGGATCGTCCAAGATGGACTACCAAGGCAACGCCTGGAAGCTTGTGCCTGCTGGCACCTGCACCACCATCAAAACACCCAAGGGCATGGGTTCGCTGAGCCCCATCAAGGCCTGACCCCGCCAAAGCTGACCCACGCCATGGCACCACCCATTCTTACCGCAGGCCTCGGCCTCAAGCCGCAGCACTATGGCGATGCGCTGCGCTGCGGCGCCCCTGGTCTGTGGTGGGAGGTGCACCCTGAAAACTACATGGCCGATGGCGGCCCCCGGATAGCCTGGCTGAATGCCATCCGCGCGCGCCACCCTGTGTCGCTGCACGGCGTGTCGTTGTCGCTCGGGGCCGATGCACCGCCCGATTCCGGGCACCTTTCGCGGCTGGCTGAACTGGCTCGGCACGTGGAACCTGTGCTCATCTCGGAGCACCTGGCGTGGTCCACCTGGGGCGGGCACTACCTGCCCGACCTGCTGCCGTTTCCGCGCACGCAGGCGGCGCTGCAGCGTATTGCAGACAACATAGACCGTGCTCAGGATGTGCTGCAGCGGCGCATCGCCGTCGAGAACCCCACGCACTACCTGCACATCGATGGCCACGGTTGGGCCGAGACCGAATTTCTGGCCGAGCTGGTGCGCCGCACCGGCTGCCACTTGCTGCTGGATGTGAACAACGTCCACGTCAGCGCCCACAACCTCGGCTTCTGCGCCCGCAGTTATCTGGACGCCTTCCCACTGCACGCCGTGGCGGAGATCCATCTGGCTGGCCACCATGCCGATCCGGTGCACGGCGAAGCCTTGCTCATCGACAGCCACGGCACCCCCATCGCGCCCGCTGTGTGGGCACTGTATGCGCAGGTCATTGCGCGCACGGGGCCCATTCCCACCCTCATAGAACGCGACGATCAACTGCCTGACTTCAACGAGTTGCTGCAAGAGCGGGACCAGGCCCATGGCGTGCTTGCCGCTTCTGCCGCAACACAGCCCCTGGAATCCCTATGCAGCTGAGTGTGTTCCAGAACGGCTTTTCCGCAGCGCTGCTCGCCGACGCGTCGCCCGCCACCACACCCACGTGGCTGGCGGCACTGGAGGCCCAACCTGGCTTTGCTGTCTACCGCAACACCGTCCTCAAGGGCTGCATCGACGCGCTGCAGGCCAACTACCCCACGGTGTGCCAACTGGTGGGCGAAGACTGGTTTCGCGCTGCCGCTGCCATCTATGCGCGCATGCAGCCGCCTCGCGATGGACTGCTGGTGGGTTACGGCGCAGGGTTTGCCGACTTTTTGAAGGGGTTTGCGCCCGCGGCCGATTTGCCCTACCTGCCCGAAGTGGCACGCCTGGACCGGTTCTGGACCGAGTGTCATCTGGCGGCCGATGCGGCGGCTTTGGGGCAGGACTGGCTTGCACAGCAAGCGCCACACACACTGCCCCAAACACATTTGCAGCCCCACCCTGCCGCGCGCTGGCTTTGGAGCCATCGCCTGCCTGTCTACACGCTCTGGCAGCGCCACCGCGATGGCACCCCCGTGAACGAGGCCATGGCCTGGGTGGGCGATGGCGGACTGCTCACGCGGCCCACGGCCGCCGTGACATGGCGCGCGCTGCCCCAGGCGGGCTGTGTGTTCATGGACGCCTGCGCCGCAAGCCTGCCGCTGGAGGTTGCCGCCACCGCCGCTTTGACCACCGACCCCGCTACCGACCTGGCTCAACTTTTGGGCAGCCTGCTGGATGCAGGCGCCCTGGTCCACCACCCCACAAAACCGGCCCACACACCATGAACACCACCACCCCATTGATGACATCCCCCACCAGCGGCATTCGCGGGCGCCTGGCACGCCTGGCCGCCGCCGCCGAATGGCTGACCCCCCACAGCCTCCTGGCCGTGGTGAACCGGGCCGCCGTCGCCGGCATCTTCTGGATGTCTGCACGCACCAAGGTCGACGGTGTGTTCACCATTTCCGACAGTGCCTACGCGCTGTTCCGCGACGAGTACAAGCTGCCGTTGCTGCCGCCCGAGCTGGCAGCGCAACTGGCAACGGTGGCCGAGCATGTTTTTCCCGTGCTGCTGGTGCTGGGCCTGTTCACGCGCCTTTCGGCGCTGGCTTTGCTGGGCATGACCGTGGTCATCCAGGTATTTGTCTACCCCGATGCGTGGCCCACCCACTTGTCTTGGGCGGGCCTGATGCTCTACCTCATAGGGCGCGGCGCAGGCCCAGTGTCGCTGGACCGGCTGCTGGGGATTCGCTGAGAGGGCCAAAGCTCCAAGGCGCTATCGGCGAAAGTTCATCCCGCAGACGTCTGCACCCAGCGCACGATGTCCGAAGCGCCCAGCGCACCTGAAAGGCGCGCCACTTCACGCCCTTGCTTGAAGAGGATCATGGTCGGAATGCTGCGGATGGCATAGCGCCCCGCCACATCGGGGTGGTCTTCGGTATTGAGCTTGGCAAGGCGCACACGTGGCTCCAACTCGCGCGCCGCCTGCGCGAACGCAGGAGCCATCTGGCGACAGGGCCCGCACCAGGGCGCCCAGAAATCCACGAGCACCGGGATGTGGCTGCGCGCCACATGCTTGTCGAAGCTGGCAGCGTCCAACTCCAGCGGAGCCGCCACAAAGAGGCTTTGGTGGCATTTTCCACAGTCTGGCGCTTTGTCCAGGTCGGCAGCCTGCACACGGTTGGTGGTGTGGCAATGTGGGCAGACGATGTGCAGGGCTTCAGTCATGGCAGTGCGGCATACGCAATAAGAATGGGGAGGAGAGATGGCAAGCGCGAAGGCCTCAAAAGGCGCTTGTGGCCTACGCGGAGATGGCGCATGGTCTGAGGTCAACCACACTGGGCCGGCTGATATGGTGAGGGTCGCCTTGCGGTTTTCAAGAGTCCGGGGCTGTTTGATTCGCGCGCGTAGCAGAGTTGAAACACCCTTGAGTCCGGTTCCGCCTTCTTCAATCTGCTATGGTTTTGCCCCATGCAGCTGCTGCCCCTTCTGACACCTGCCCACGCCTTGTTCCTGGATTTCGATGGCACCCTCACGGAGATGGCGCCGCGCCCCGAAGCGGTGCGCATTGCGTCTGGCCTGGTGCCCACACTGAATGCGCTGCACCACCATCTGGGTGGCGCACTGGCCATCATCACGGGCCGGCGCGAAGTGGACATCGACACATTTTTGGCGCCGCTGCGCCTGCCCCTGGCCTCCGAGCACGGTGCCCAGTACCGCCTGGGTGAGGGCCCTGCCCGCCCCGCCATCTCACCGCCTGACCTCGAACCTGTCCTTCATGCTGTGCAGGCGCTGGCCGCGCAGTACCCAGGCTTGATCGTGGAGCCCAAACGTGCCAGCGTGGCCCTGCACTACCGGCAAGCGCCGCACCTTGAAGCTCTCTGCCACGACGCGCTGCTTTACGCCATCCAGGGCATGGACGGTGTGGAAATACTGCGCGGCAAATGCGTTTTTGAAGTCAAAGCGCGTGGCATTCACAAGGGACAGGCCATCATCGATTTCATGACCCAACCGCCGTTTGCGGGCCGCATGCCCGTGTTCGTGGGCGACGACGTGACGGACGAAGCCGGCTTTGCCGCCGTGCAGTCGCTGGGCGGCTGGGGCATCAAGGTGGGAGAAGGCCCCACCGCAGCACAACACCGTTGCATGACACCGGCCGCGCTGCGCGGCTGGCTGTCATCGGCCAGAACCCAATGGGAGCGACCCGCATGAACACCGCCGCCACCGAACCCCAATCCGGATCCCTCACGCTGGGCATGATCGGCAATTGCTCGATCAGCGCCCTCATCGACAACCAGGCACGCATGGTGTGGTGCTGCCTGCCCCGTTTTGATGGCGACCCGGTGTTCAACGCGCTGCTGCAGCCAGGCGACGAGGGCAGCCACTTCACGATTGAGCTGGAAGACCTGGCCTCGGCCCACCAGTGGTACGAGCCCAACACGGCCGTGCTGCGCACGCAGCTGTTCGACAAGGCCGGGCACGGCGTGGAGATCACGGACTTCGCGCCACGCTTTTACAGCCGTTCGCGCTACTTTCGCCCGACAACGCTGGTGCGCCGAGTGCGCGTCATCCAGGGCTCGCCGCGCATCCGCGTGGCCATGAAGGTGCGCTACGACTGGGGCCGCAGCGAGCCCGAGATCACGCGCGGCAGCAACCACATCCGCTACGTGGGCGAGCACATGACCCTGCGGCTCTCCACCGACGCGCCGGTTTCGCACGTGCTTTCGGGCCAGGCGTTCGTGCTGACGCGCGAACACAACTTTTTGCTGGGTGCCGACGAAACGCTGACCGACGGCATTGCCGACACAGCCCGCCTGTTCGAGCAGGAAACCACCGCCTACTGGCGCAGCTGGAGCCGCGCGCTGGCGGTGCCACTGGAATGGCAGGACGCCGTGATCCGCGCCGCCATCACACTCAAGCTGTCGCTGTATGAAGAGACCGGCGCCATCGTGGCGGCCATGACCACCAGCATTCCTGAATCGGCCCACAGCGGGCGCAACTGGGACTACCGCTACTGCTGGCTGCGCGATGCCTTCTTTGTGGTGCGTGCGCTCAACAGCATTTCCGAGGTGGGCACCATGGAGGACTACCTGCGCTGGCTGAGCAACGTGGTGGTGGAAGGTGGCGATGGCCACATCCAGCCGCTGTACGGCATTGGCCTGGAAAAGGACCTGCCGGAATCTATCATGCCGCAGCTTGCGGGCTATCGGGGCATGGGGCCGGTGCGCGTGGGCAACCAGGCGGCAGAGCATTTTCAGCACGATGTGTACGGCAACATCGTGTTGGGCGCCGCACAGGCGTTTCACGACCACCGGCTGCTGCACCGTGCGGGCTTGGCGGAATTCACGCGGCTGGAGCAGGTGGGCGAGAACGCGGTGCGCGTCTACGGCCAGCCCGACGCGGGCATGTGGGAGCTGCGCACCCGCGCGCGGGTGCACACCTCCTCGGCGCTGATGAGCTGGGCCGCGTGCGACCGGCTGGCCAAGATCGCCATCGCCTTGCAGTTGTCTGACCGGGCGGCCTACTGGCATGGACATGCCTACCGCATGCGCGATGAAATCCTGGAGAAATCGTGGTGCCCCGAGCGCCAGGCCTTTGCCGAAAGCTTTGGCGGCCACGAGCTCGATGCCAGCGTGCTTCTGATGGCCGAGGTGGGCCTCATCGACCCCAAGGACCCGCGCTTCGTAAGCACCGTGGAGGCCATGGAAAAAAGCCTGTGCGACGGCCCGTACATGCGCCGCTACGAGGCGGCCGACGACTTCGGCAAGCCCGAGACGGCCTTCAACATCTGCACGTTCTGGCGCATCGATGCGCTCGCGCGCATCGGTCGCAAGGATGAAGCCCGCGCGATCTTCGAAACCATGCTGGCTGCGCGCAACCCGCTGGGCCTGCTGTCCGAAGACACACACCCCGAGACCCGCGAGATGTGGGGCAATTTCCCGCAGACGTATTCGATGGTGGGCGTAATCAACGCCGCCGTTCGGCTATCCGCGCCTTGGGACACCGTGATTTGAGGCTGTGTCCGACACCCATGTGTTGCTCATTGCAAGGATGATTACAGGATGAGCAGACTTGTCGTGATATCGAACCGCCTGGCGGACCCCCGTAAACCCGCCGCTGGCGGCTTGGCCGTGGCGCTGGGCGAGGCGCTGAACCAGACCGGTGGACTGTGGTTCGGCTGGAGCGGCAACGTGGTGGAAGATGGCACGCCCGGCGAAGGCGAGCTGCACACGCGCCAGGCCGGCCCCGTGACCTTGGCCACGGTAGACCTGTGCAGCGAAGACCACCACAGCTACTACCACGGCTACAGCAACAGCGTGCTCTGGCCGGTGTTTCATTACCGGCTGGATCTGGCAGATTTCAACTCCAGCTACATCGCCGGGTACCGCCGGGTGAACCAGCTGTTTGCGCGCAAGTTGCTGCCGCTGCTGCGCGACGACGACATCATCTGGGTGCACGACTACCACCTGATCCCGCTGGCCGCCGAATTGCGGGCCATGGGCTGCAAGCAGCGCATCGGGTTCTTTTTGCACATACCCATGCCGCCGCCACTCATCATGGCGGCCATTCCGCAGCACGAATGGCTCATGCGGTCGATGTTCGCCTATGACCTCGTGGGCCTGCAGAGCGAGGCCGATGTGTCGCACTTCAAGCGCTATGTGCGCAACGAAGGCAGCGCCGAGGAAGTGGACGACACGCGCGTGCGTGCTTTTGGTGCCACGGTGTCCGTGCAGGCGTTTCCCATCGGCATCGACGTGGACGAATTCACCCGGCTCACGCATGCCCCTGATGCCGTGGAAACCTACGAAAACATGCGCGACGAATATTCGCGCCGCCGGCTGCTGCTGGGCATCGACCGGCTTGACTACTCCAAAGGCATTCCGCAGCGCGTGCGTGCCTTCCGCGAACTGCTCGACCGCTACCCCGAAAACCGCAACAGCGCCACGCTGGTGATGATCGCTTCGCCCACGCGGGACGATGTGAATGCCTATGCCGACCTCCGGCAGGAACTGGAAGGTCTGTGCGGCTCTGTCAACGGCGACTATGGCGAGCTGGACTGGATGCCTGTGCGCTACATCCACCGCATGGTGGCGCGCAAGCGCGTGCCGGGGCTGTGCCGCGCGGCGGCCGTCGGTCTGGTCACGCCGCTGCGTGACGGCATGAACCTGGTGGCCAAGGAATACGTGGTGGCACAGGACCCGGAAGACCCCGGCGTGCTGGTGCTGTCGCGCTTCGCGGGCGCGGCCGAGCAACTCAAGGAAGCGCTGCTGGTCAACCCCTACGACACACAGGGCATGGCCGACAGCATCCAGCAAGCATTGCAGATGCCCTTGGCAGAACGCCAGGCCCGGCACCAAAAGCTCATGGCGCGCATCCGCGAGCATGATGTGCACTGGTGGCGAAAAACCTTCCTGAACGCTCTGCAAGCCGCAGGCGACTGACTAATAAACCTCCCGCGCCCAGTGGCGCAGCGCTATAGCCACTTGGCCAAGAGGCTGGCGACGAAGCTGAGCAGCAATGTGGACGCCACCGGCACATCCCAGTCGCGCCCGAGCCACCGGAACCGGAAATCGCCGGGCAACCGTCCGAAGCCGATGCGCCGCAGCAAGGGCGACAGCCAGCTGATCAGCATCAGGGCCAGGAAGATGACGATAAACCAGCGGATCATGGTGGCCTGAGTGTAGGCGCAGCGTTGCGGCCGTAAGTCGATGCGATGCCGATGCGGCACGGACCTTGCGTGGGCTCCGGCTGGCGATCAGCGAGGCTGAAGCCCTGATGCGTATCTGTGGCAAGGAATGCGGTAACCACCATGAACACGGCTGGCGGCAACTCCATCATCCTGGGCGGCGAGCGCTGGCAGTTCCACGGCCTGCGCGACATTCTGGCCAAGGCCACGCCCCTGCGCTCGGGCGACGCGCTCGCGGGCGTGGCCGCTGCGTCGGCCGTGGAGCGCATGGCCGCGCGCCTGTGCCTGGCCGACGTGCCCCTGCGCCGCTTCCTCAACGAAGCCCTCGTCCCCTACGAGAGCGATGAGGTGACGCGCCTCATCCTCGACGCCCACGACGCTGCCGCCTTCGCGCCCATTGCGCACCTCACCGTGGGCGACTTCCGCAACTGGCTGCTGGCCCACGGCACCGACAGCGCCATGCTCGCCGCCGTGGCACCCGGCATCACACCCGAGATGGCGGCCGCCGTGAGCAAGCTCATGCGCAACCAGGACCTGATCGCGGTGGCGCGCAAGTGCCGCGTGGTCACGCGCTTTCGCAACACCATCGGCCTGCCCGGCCACCTGGCGGTGCGGCTGCAGCCCAACCACCCCACGGACGACCTGCGCGGCATCGCGGCCTCGATGATCGACGGGCTGCTGTACGGCGCGGGCGACGCGGTGATTGGCGTGAACCCCGCCACCGACAGCATCGCCGCCCTCACGGGGCTGGTGCACATGCTGTGCGATGTGATCGAGCGGCTGCAGATTCCCACGCAGTCGTGCGTGCTCACGCATGTGACCAACACGATCCAGATGGTGGAGCAAGGCGCGCCGGTGGACCTGGTGTTCCAGTCCATCGCAGGCACGGAGGCGGCCAACGCGGGCTTTGGTATTTCGCTCGCGCTGCTGAAGGAAGCCCGCGAGGCGGCCCTGTCGCTGCGGCGCGGAAAAGACTTTGGCGATGGCGTCGGCGACAACGTCATGTATTTCGAAACCGGCCAGGGCAGCGCGCTCTCAGCCAACGCACACCACGGTGTGGACCAGCAGACCTGCGAGGCACGCGCCTATGGCGTGGCCCGCGCTTTCTCGCCGCTGCTGACCAACACGGTGGTCGGCTTCATCGGGCCCGAGTACTTGTACGACGGCAAGCAGATCATCCGCGCGGGCCTGGAAGACCACTTCTGCGGCAAGCTGCTGGGCGTGCCGCTGGGCTGCGACGTGTGCTACACCAACCACGCCGAAGCCGACTCGGACGACATGGACACGCTGATGACGCTGCTGGGCACGGCGGGCCTGACCTTCATCATGGGCGTGCCAGGGGCTGACGACATCATGCTCAACTACCAGAGCACCTCGTTCCACGACGCGCTCTACCTGCGCGAGGTGCTGGGC
>JBCNOJ010000269.1:0-7260 GCA_039593925.1 Acidovorax sp. | reverse complement strand
CTACACCAAGAGCACCGACATCCTGGAAGTGTGGTTCGACTCCGGCTCCACCTTCTTCCACGTGCTGCGCGGCACGCACCCCAACGTGCACCACGACAGCGGCCCCGAGGCCGACCTGTACCTGGAAGGCCATGACCAGCACCGCGGCTGGTTCCACAGCTCGCTGCTGCTGGCCAGCGCCCTGGAAGGCCGCGCGCCCTACAAGGGCCTGCTGACCCACGGCTTCACCGTGGACAGCCAGGGCCGCAAGATGAGCAAGTCGCTGGGCAATGGCATCGACCCGCAGGAGATCAACAAGAAGCTGGGCGCCGAGATCATCCGCTTGTGGGTGGCCGCCAGCGACTACTCGGGCGACATCGCGGGCGACGAGAAAATCCTGGCGCGTGTGGTGGACGCCTACCGCCGCATCCGCAACACGCTGCGTTTCCTGCTGGCCAACGTGAGCGACTTTGACCCAGCCAAGGACGCCGTGCCGTTCGACCAGATGCTGGAGATCGACCGCTATGCGCTCACCCGCGCGGCCGAATTCCAGGCCACGGTGCTCGCCCACTACAAGGTCTATGAATTCCACCCCGTGGTGGCCAAGCTGCAGCTGTACTGCTCGGAAGACTTGGGCGGGTTCTACCTGGATGTGCTCAAGGATCGCCTCTACACCACGGCACCCAAAAGCCTGGCGCGCCGCAGTGCGCAGACCGCCCTCTACCAGATCACGCACGGCATGCTGCGCTGGATGGCGCCATTCCTCTCGTTCACGGCCGAAGAGGCGTGGAAGGTGTTCGGCGCGTCCGACTCCATCTTCCTTGAAACCTACGGCTCGATCGCCGGTGCAGACGAAGGCTTGCTGGCCAAGTGGGCGCGCATCCGCGAGATTCGCGACGCGTTGAACAAGGAAATCGAAGGCCTGCGGGCCGATGGTCAGGTCGGCTCCTCGCTGCAGGCCAATGTGGTGCTGACGGCAGCCCCCGAAGACCATGCGCTGCTCTCCAGCCTTGGCGATGACCTCAAGTTCGTGTTCATCACATCCGCTATTGAATTGATAGCTGGAAACGCTTTACAGATCAGCGTCAGACCCAGTTCTGATGCGAAATGCGAGCGCTGCTGGCACTACCGCAGCGATGTGGGGCACGATGCGGCGCACCCCACGCTGTGCGGGCGTTGCACGAGCAACCTGTACGGCGCTGGCGAACGGCGGGTGGCGGCGTAAATGGCGCGCGCACCCTCTTCCTCGTCGGCCTTCGGTGGCCAGGGCGCCAGTATGTGGCCCTGGCTGGCCTGGGCGGTGGTCATTCTGGTGGCGGACCAGATCACCAAGACGCTGATCCTGCAGTACTACCAACTGGGCGATTCAACCTACATCACCAGCTTCTTCAACATCGTGCGGGCGCACAACACAGGGGCCGCCTTTTCCTTCCTGGCCAATGCGGGGGGTTGGCAGCGCTGGCTCTTCACCGGCATCGGCGCGGCTGCCACGATCTTCATCCTGTGGCAATTGCGGGCACACCCAGGCCAGAAGCTGTTTTGCTTTGCCCTGTCGAGCATCCTGGGTGGCGCCATAGGCAACGTCGTTGACCGGCTTATGCACGGCTACGTCGTGGACTTTCTGGATTTCCACGTTGCCGGCTGGCATTGGCCTGCCTTCAACCTGGCCGACTCCGCGATCATGCTGGGCGCGGCCTGCCTGATCCTGGATGAGCTGCTGCGCGTGCGGCGCGCGCGCTGACACAAACGGCTCCAACTTGTACCAAATGGCCCGCTTCTAGCGGGCCATTTGCATTGGCGGAGGCGAACACGATTTCTCTCCGATTCGGGTTAGTCCGGGTACAGGCTGTGTCATGACCTCGTCATACTCGCATGCTTCAATGTAATCGATTACATTCAAGAAAGCATGGCATGAGCATTCAGGAAGTGGCCCGTGAAGCCGGCGTATCAGTGGCCACCGTGTCGCGGGTTTTCAACCTGCCCGACAAGGTCACCCCTGCAACACGTGAACACGTGGAGCAGGTGGCCCGTGCACTGGGGTACATGCCCAATGCCAGCGCCCGCACATTGCGCACCCAGCGCAGCCGCGTGCTGGGCGTGGTGCTGCCCACCCTTACTAACCCGGTGTTTGCGGAATGCCTGGAAGGCATCGCTCGCGCCGCATCGGCCGGGGGCTACGCGATCTTGCCCATCACGACCGACTACCAGATTGACCAGGAAGAGCGCGCCGTCAACCTGCTGCTGGCGGGCAACGTGGACGGCATGATCCTGGTCGTCTCCAACCCGGCCACCTCCAGCGGCCTGGTGCGCCTTGCCGCCACGGGCCTGCCGTATGTGCTGGCCTACAACCGCCACGCCGAGCACCCCTGCGTGTCCGTGGACAGCGAGCAGGCCACGGCCGATCTCGTGGCGCATTTGGTGACGCTGGGCCACCGCCGCATCACCATGGTGAGCGGCCAGCTGTCGGCATCAGACCGTGCCCAGCAACGCTGCCGGGGCTTTCGCCGAGGCATGCAGGAGGCCGGTCTGGGCGAAGGCACGGTGCTGGAGGTGCCCTTCGTCGCCACTGCCGTCACCGAAATTGGCGCCCTGCTTCAACAGCCCGCAGCCCCGACGGCCCTGATCTGCTCCAACGATCTGCTGGCCATCCGCAGCATCCGCGCCGCGCACCTGGCCGGCTTGGCGGTGCCACGCGACCTGAGCGTGGCGGGCTTCGACGGCATCGCCATTGGCGAAGACCTCACCCCCATGCTGAGCACGGTGGCACAGCCCAATGCCGACATCGGCCGCCACAGCGTGGAACTGCTCGTGCAGTCCATCGCGGGGGGCACGCCGCTGCTGCCCGAAGCCAGCCTCACGCTGGCCCACCACTTCCGCAGGGGGGAGTCGTGCGCAGCCTGCGGTTGATGCACAGCCCGCCGTTCACTTTCGCAACCTTTCACGCGCCAGGGAAGCCATTTCCCGAGGCGCCCTTCCATCCACCTCTGAACTCAAGGAGTCTTTCATGAAGCACACGTTCTCCACCCTGGCCCGCACCACCGTGCTGGCTCTCGGCATCGTTGCCAGCAGCGCAACCATGGCCCAGACCGCCATCTGCTACAACTGCCCGCCCGAATGGGCCGACTGGGGCACACAGCTCAAAGCCATCAAGGCCAAGACCGGCGTCACGGTGCCCGCAGACAACAAGAACTCGGGGCAGGCGCTGGCGCAACTGGTCGCGGAGCGCGCCAGTCCCGTGGCCGATGTGACCTATCTGGGCGTTACGTTTGCCATCCAGGCGCAAAAAGACGGCGTCGTGGGCACCTACAAACCCGCCGCATGGGCCGACATTCCAGACGGGCTGAAAGATCCGCAGGGCCACTGGTTCACCATCCATTCCGGCACGCTCGGATTCATGGTTAACGTGGATGCGCTCAACGGCAAGCCCGTGCCGCAGTCGTGGGCCGACTTGCTCAAGCCCGACTACAAGGGCCTGATCGGCTATCTGGACCCTGCCTCGGCCTTTGTCGGCTACGTGGGCGCCGTGGCCGTGAACCAGGCGCGCGGCGGAACGCTCGACAACTTCGGCCCAGGCATCGACTACTTCAAGGCGTTGCAAAAGAACGCGCCCATCGTGCCCAAGCAGACCTCCTATGCACGCGTACTGTCGGGTGAGATTGCGATCTTGCTGGACTACGACTTCAACGCCTACCGCGCCAAGTACAAAGACAAGGCCAATGTGCAGTTCGTCATTCCCACCGAAGGCACGACGGTGGTGCCTTACGTGATGAGCCTGACAGCCAACGCCCCGCACGCAGACAACGGCAAGAAGGTGCTGGACTTCGTGCTGTCCGACGAAGGCCAGGCCATCTGGGCCAACGCCTACCTGCGCCCGGTGCGCGCGAGCGCCATGCCCAAGGAAGTGCAAGCGCGCTTCCTGCCCGCCAGTGACTATGCGCGTGCCAAAACGGTGGACTACGCCAAGATGGCTGCAGCCCAGAAAGCGTTCTCTGACCGCTACCTGAAAGAAGTCCAGTAAGCCCGCGCGGCAACCCTCCGATGCGCCAAGGATTTTCTCCCTCACGCCTGCTGCTGATGGGCTGCGCCGCCCCGGCAGCGGCCTTTTTCGCAGCCTTCTGGCTCCTGCCCGTGGCCCTGCTGGTGGCACTGCCAGCCAACAAGGGCTGGGGCACCTACTTTGCCGTGCTGACGAACAGCCGCTACCTGCAGAGCCTGTTGCAGACGCTGGGCCTGTCGCTCACCGTCACGCTGGCGACGCTGCTGCTGGGCGCGCTGGTGGGCATCACGCTCGCACGCCAGCGCTTTCGGGGCCGGCAGCTGCTGTTGTCGCTGCTGACGCTGCCGCTGTCGTTTCCCGGGGTGATCATCGGGTTCTTCATGATCCTGCTGGGTGGACGCCAGGGGGTGATCGCCGACCTGACCCACGCTCTGGGCTGGGGCCGACTCACCTTTGCCTATGGCTTGGCCGGGTTGTTCCTGGCCTACCTGTATTTCTCGCTGCCGCGCGCCATTGCCACCTACACCGCAGCGGCAAGCGCCATGGACGCTCAGTTGGAAGAGGCAGCACGTTCGCTCGGCGCCTCGCGCTGGCGGGTGGCGCGCGATGTGTGGATTCCGGAGCTGGCGGCCACCACGCTCGCTTGTGGGGCCATCGTGTTTGCCACCGCCATGGGCGCCTTCGGCACGGCCTTCACGCTGGCCAGCAAGTTCGAGGTGCTGCCCATCACCATCTACAACGAATTCACCAACTACGCCAACTTTGCGCTGGCCGCCAGCCTGTCCATCACGCTCGGGCTGATCACGTGGCTGGTGCTGTGGTTGTCGCGCCGCGTGGTCGGCCGGTCTGCTTTCTGAGGGCCACACCATGAGAAATGCAAGACAAGCACCCATTGCGCTGATGGCGCTCACCGCGCTGGTGGCGCTGTTCATGATTGCGCCGATTGCCCTTTCGGTGATGGCCGGTCTCGTCAACAACTACAGCGCCGGTCTCAAAAGCGGCCTCACCTTGCGCTGGATCGGCGAAGTGTGGGAGAACTATGGCGGCACCGTCGGTTGGTCTCTTTTGCTGGCCCTGCTGTGCGTGGTGGGAAACCTGCTGATCGGCGTGCCTTGCGCCTATGCCATGGCACGTAGCCGCTCGCGGTGGGCGCGCCTGTTTGAGGAGCTTCTGACACTGCCCGTAGCCGTGCCGGGGCTGGCCAGCGCACTGGCGCTCATCCTGGCATACGGCACGCTGCAAGGGTTCCGCCAAAGCTTCGCGTTCATCCTGGTCGGGCACATGGTGTTCACGCTGCCGTTCATGGTGCGCACCGTCGGATCTGCCTTCCAGAAAGACGAACTGCGCTCGCTTGAAGAGGCAGCGCGCTCGCTGGGCGCGAGCTTTGCGCAGCGCTTCCTGGGCGTGCTGGTGCCGGCCGTGCTGCCAGCCATCGTGGCGGGCAGCCTGATGGTGTTCACGCTGTCCGTGGGTGAATTCAACCTCACCTGGATGCTGCACACCCCACTCACCCGCACCCTGCCCGTGGGGCTGGCAGACAGCTACGCCTCCATGCGCATCGAAATCGGATCGGCCTACACGTTGGTTTTTCTGATCGTCATTCTTCCCGTGCTGTGGGGCCTGCAGGCCATCGGCACCTTCATCGAGAAACACCATGGAACTTGAACGCACGCGCGTGGACGTGGTCCAGTGCGCCAAAACCTACGCGGACGGAACGCGCGGCCTGCACCCCACCGACCTCACGGTAGAGCCCGGCGAAGTCATCGCACTGCTCGGCCCTTCGGGCTGTGGCAAGACCACGCTGCTGCGCCTGATCGCGGGGCTGGAGTCGCCCGATGCGGGCAGCCGCATCGCCTTCGGCGGCACCGACGTGACGCAGTTGCCGATCGAGCAGCGCGGCATCGGGATGGTGTTCCAGCACTACGCCCTGTTCCCGCAAATGACGGTAGAGGCCAACATCGGCTACGGCCTGAAGATTCGCGGCACGGATGAAGCCGAGCGCCGCCGCGTGGTGGGCGAGCTGGTGGATCTGGTCCGGCTCAACGGCCTGGAGAAGAAGCGCCCTGCCGAGCTGTCCGGAGGCCAGCGCCAGCGCGTGGCCCTGGCCCGCGCCGTGGCCGTGCGCCCCCGCGTGCTGCTGCTCGACGAGCCGCTGACCGCGCTGGATGCCAAGCTCAAGGAATCGCTGCGGGACGAACTGGCCGAGCTGTTGCGCCGCCTGCACATCACCGCCATTCACGTCACGCACGACCAGCAAGAGGCCCTTGCGATTGCCGACCGCCTGGCGGTGATGCGGGCGGGGCGCATCGTGCAGGTGGGCGATGGCGAAACCCTGTACCGGGCGCCCACCCATCCTTTCGTGGCCCAGTTCCTGGGGCGGGTGAACACGCTGCAATGCGCTGCTGCCGCCAGCGACCGGAGTGTGCTGATGCTGGGAGGCCTTGGCCTTGCGCTCTCGCCAGCACTGCAGGCCCATGCCACTTTGCTGGTGCGCCCCGAGGACATCGAAGTCGGTGCACCCGATGCGGGCTGGGGCCGGGCCAGCGTCACGCGCCGCAGTTTTCTCGGTGACCGCGTGCAGCTTTCACTGCAACTGGCGGACCAGCCGCCGCTGTGCGCCGACGTGTCCCGCGACCACCCCGCCCGCCTGGGTGACACGGTGGGTGTGCGCATCGCACCCGCCCGCCTGATGCCCAACCACGAAACGGCGCAATGAACCTCGTACGCAACGCACACACACGCCATGACCACCACCCTGCTACTGCAACTTTCTGACCCTCACATCCGCGAGCCCGGCCGACTGGCCTACGGCCGCATCAACACCGCCCCCTACTTGGCCGAGGCGGTGGCCAGCATCAACCGGCTGCCCCAAGCGCCCGATGCCGCCGTGATCACCGGCGACCTGACGGACTTCGGGCGCCCTGCGGAATACGAACACCTGCGCGAGCTGCTGGCCCCGCTGCGCATGCCTGTATATCTGCTCCCCGGCAACCACGACAGCCGGGATCAGATGCGCGCCAGCTTTCCAGAGCACACCTACCTGGGAACCGAGGGCTTCATCCAGTTCAGCGTGCCGGTGGGTGGACTGCAGCTCATCGCGCTGGACACCGTCGTGAGCGGAGCGAGCGAGGGAGGGTTGTGCGCAGAGCGCCTGCAGTGGCTGGACGACGAGCTTTCGCGCCACACCGCACGCCCCGTGGTCATCGCCATGCACCACCCCCCGTTTCGCACGCTCATCGGGCACATGGACAACATCGGGTTGCTGGAGGGTGCCGACGAACTCG
>JBCNOJ010000268.1:0-7272 GCA_039593925.1 Acidovorax sp. | reverse complement strand
CATTCTGGCTCTGGTGGCCGCCGGTGCCATTGGCGGCACCGGCGCGGGGATCGTTGTGGGGCACCGCGCGCAGGCCAACCCGGCGCCGGTCGCCATCAGCACACCCGCTATCCAGGCGGCAGCCCCCGGCGCTGCGGCCTTGCCCAGCTTTGCGCAGATCACCGCGCAAAACGGCGCGGCGGTGGTCAACATCAGCGTCACCGGCTCCAGCAAGGCCGCCATGGCGGAGGACGACGATGACGACGAGGAGGCCCAACCCGCAGCCCGCCAGCACGGCGGCCCGCGCATGGACCCGAACGACCCGTTCTATGAGTTCTTCCGCCAGTTCGGCATTCCCGCGCCTGGCGCGCAGGCACAGCGCAACGTGCCCACACACGGCCTGGGTTCGGGCTTCATCGTCAGCCCGGACGGGCTGGTGCTGACCAATGCCCACGTGGTCAAGGGCGCGAGCGAAGTGGTGGTCAAACTCACCGACCGGCGCGAGTTCCGCGCCAAGGTGCTGGGCGCGGACCCCAAGACCGATGTGGCTGTGCTCAAGATCGACGCGAAGAACCTGCCCACGGTGCGCCTGGGCAGTACGCGCGATCTGCAGGTGGGCGAATGGGTGCTGGCCATTGGCTCGCCGTTCGGTTTTGAAAACAGCGTGACCGCTGGCGTGGTGAGCGCCAAGGGCCGCTCGCTGCCCGATGACAGCCTGGTGCCGTTCATCCAGACCGACGTGGCGGTGAACCCCGGCAATTCGGGCGGGCCGCTGTTCAACGCGCGCGGCGAGGTCGTAGGTATCAACTCGCAGATCTACAGCCGCTCTGGCGGTTACCAGGGCGTGTCGTTCGCCATTCCGATCGAGCTGGCGGGCAAGATCAAGGACCAGATCGTGGCCACCGGCAAGGTGCGCCATGCGCAGCTGGGCGTGGCTGTGCAGGAGGTGAACCAGGCGTTTGCCGAATCGTTCGCACTCGACAAGCCGGAGGGCGCGCTGGTGGCCAGCGTCAGCAAGGGCAGCCCTGCTGACAAAGCGGGCCTGCAGGCGGGCGACGTGATCCGCCAAGTGGACGGCCAGCCCATCGTGGCCTCAGGCGACCTGCCTGCCTGGGTGGGGCAGGCGCAGCCGGGGCAGCAGGCCAAACTGTCGGTGTGGCGGCAGGGCAAGCCGCTGGAACTGACCGCTACCTTGGGCGACGCCAGCGACAAGGCCGGTAACAAGCAGGCGCGCGCCGATGAGGACGCCGTGCGCAAAGGCCAGCTGGGCCTGTCGCTGCGCCCCCTGGAGCCCCAGGAGCGGCGCGAAATGAGCGCGAATGGAGGCGCGCCCGACGGCCTGGTGATCGAGCAGGCGCGCGGCCCGGCCGCTGCCGCCGGTGTGCAGCCGGGTGATGTGCTGCTGGCCATCAACGGCGCCCCGGCCAAGAACATCGACCAAGTGCGCGCGGCCATGGCCAAGGCGGGCAAGTCGGTGGCGCTGCTGATCGAGCGCGATGGCAACAAGATTTTTGTGCCGGTGCGCTTGGGCTGACGCGCTTGCAGCCGGGCGGGGCTGCGGGCATGGGGCAGGGAAGAAGGGGGATTCCCGCTGCGACCCCCAACCATTCCGGCCAAGCCTGAAGACGCCGGGGCATACCTGCGGCGCACCATTCGCTATGCTTGCCCACCATGCGACTGCTCCTCGTAGAAGACGACCCCATGATCGGCGAAGCCGTGCTGGACCTGCTGCGTGCAGAGCAGTACGCCGTGGACTGGGCCCGCGACGGCCTTGCCGCCGACACGGCCCTGCGAAGCCAGGCGTATGACCTGGTGGTGCTGGACCTGGGCCTGCCCCAACGCGATGGCCTGGCCGTGCTGCGCGACCTGCGCACCCGCAAGAACCGCACGCCCGTGCTGGTGGCTACCGCACGCGATGCGGTGGCCCAGCGCATCGAGGGGCTGGACGCCGGGGCCGATGACTACGTGCTCAAGCCCTACGACCTTGATGAACTGCTGGCCCGCATCCGCGCCCTGTTGCGCCGCGCTGCCGGGCGGGCCGAGCCGGTGTACGAACACCATGGCGTAAGCATCAACCCCGCCACGCGCGAGGTGACCGTGCGCGGCGCGCCCGTGGTGCTGTCGGGGCGGGAGTGGGCAGTGCTGGAGCCGCTGATCGCCCGGCCCGGCATGGTGTTGTCGCGCCAGCAGCTGGAAGACAAGCTCTACGGCTGGGGCGACGAAGTGAGCAGCAACGCCGTGGAGGTCTACATCCACGGCTTGCGCAAGAAGCTGGGGCCGGAGTTGCTGCTGAACGTGCGCGGCGTGGGCTACCTTGTGCCAAAGATGTAGATGAACCCCATTTTTCACCCCATGCGGGGCTGGCTCCCGCGCTCGCTGCGCATGCGGCTGTTGGTGTTTTTGCTCGCTGCCATCGTGCTGGCAGGCGCAGTGCAGGGCGCACTGGCCTACCGGGGAGCGCTGGAGGAGGCCGATGCGCTGTTCGATTACCACATGCAGCAAACGGCACTGGCTTTGCGCTCGGGCCTGCCAGTGGATGCGCAGGGCCTGGGACCGGGGGCCAACCCGGAGGATGAGAACCACGAGTTCATCGTGCAGGTGTGGACCAATGAGGGGCTGCGCATTTTTGAATCCGCCGTGGGCGCAGCGCTGCCGCAGATTGCGGTGCTGGGGTTTACCAACGTGCAGGCGCGCGGCGGCACCTACCGCGTGTTTTCGATGCAAACGCGCGCGCAGGTCATTCAGGTAGCGCAGAACATGGCTGCACGGCGCGACATGGCCCGCAGCCTGGCGCTGCGCACGCTGGCGCCGCTGGCCATCATGGCGCCTTTGCTGGTGCTGGCCGTGTGGTGGGGCGTGAGCCGCTCGCTCGCCCCGGTGGAGCGTGTGCGCCGCCAATTGGCCCAGCGCCAGGCCGACGACCTCTCGCCCGTGAGCGATGCGCAACTGCCCGACGAAGTGCAGCCGCTGGTGAGCGAGCTCAACCTGCTGTTCGAGCGCGTAAGGCACGCCTTCGAGGCCCAGCAGCACTTTGTGGCCGACGCCGCGCACGAGCTGCGTTCCCCCCTGGCCGCGCTGCGCCTGCAACTGCAGGGCCTGCAACGCGCAAGCGACGATACCGCGCGCGCCGCGGCCGCACAGCGCCTGTCCGCAGGCATCGACCGTTCCACGCGGCTGGTGGAGCAATTGCTGGCACTGGCCCGCCAAGAGGCGGCTGCCACCCCGGCTGAGCCGGTTGACCTGCGCGCCATCGTGCAGCTGGCCTTGGCCGATGTGGCGCCTGCTGCCCAAGCGCGGGGCATGGACGTGGGTTTGTTCGATGCCGACGCTGACGCCGACACCGACACCGGAAATGGGCCTGTGATCGTGCGTGGCAGCGCCGAAGCCCTGCGCATGCTGGTGCGCAACCTGCTCGACAACGCCATCAAATACACCCCGCCCGGTGGCCGGGTGGATGCGCAGATCCGCTCCGACAACGGCCGTGCCGTGTTGACGGTGGACGACAGTGGCCCCGGCATTGCAGAGGATGATCGGGAGCGCGCTCTGCAGCGCTTCGTCCGTGTCACCAGCCAGGGCGCCGCCGGTGCGCCTGCAGCGTTGGGCAGCGGGCTGGGCCTGGCCATCGTGCAGGCGGTGGCACGTGCGCATGGCGCTTCGGTGGCGCTGGAGTCTTCCCAGCGCCTGGGTGGGTTGCGGGTGGTGGTGCAGTGGGAGCGCGGCATGTCGGGCGTGTCGGGTACGACGGGTGCAAAGGGTGCGGCGTGGTGACCTGGCTGGCCGTGCTCTCGGGCCTGGGGCACGCGTTGCTCGTGGCCGCAGGGCTGCTGGTGTATGTGCTGGCCACGCGCATCGGCCATCAGCGTCGCCATCCTTCTGCAGCGGTGGCATGGGTGGGGGGCATTGTTTTGTTGCCCTACATTGCGGTGCCCCTGTTTCTGATGTTTGGCATGCGCAAGTTTGCGCGGCCTTTGCGCCGCAAGCGCGCGGCCATGCCCCCGCCTCAGACTGCCGTGCCGCCGCCGCACGCAGGGCCCGCGTGGGCGGTGGACTTGCTTGCGTGCATGGAGCTGCCGCCACCGGTGTGCAACCGCACGATCGAACTGCACTCGCAAGGCGCGCAAGCGCTGGCGGGCCTGATGAACGTCATCGAGCGGGCCACGCGCAGCCTGGAGGTTTGCACCTTTGTGTTTGGCAATGACGAGATTGGAGAGCGCGTATCGCAGGCTCTGCTGCGGGCCGCAGAGCGCGGGGTGGCTGTGCGCCTGCTCGTGGATGCTGTAGGCAGCCTGCAGACGCGGCGCGGCGCCTTGGCTGCCTTGAGGGACGGCGGCGTGCAGGTCAGGCGGTTCATGCCCCTGCTACAAAACCCCATGCAGGGCCGCACCAATCTGCGCAACCACCGCAAGCTGGTGGTAGCAGACGGGGTGCTGCTCTGGGGTGGGGGCCGCAACCTGGCCACCGAGTATTTTCTGGACCAGCCCGGCCACCCCGCGTGGGTGGACCTGAGCTACGAGGTCGATGGCCCGCTGGCCGCGCAGGCCGCTGCGCAGTTCGATGCCGACTGGAAACTGGCCAGCGGACAGGCACACCACATGTTGCCACCGCCGCTGCCCAGTGCCGTGCTTGCGACCTCCGTTCCGGGCAGCACAACCGACGGCAGAGCCGAGCCCGGTCCTTGGGCGCAGTGGCTGCCCAGCGGGCCCGACCATGCCGACGACACCGTGCACACGCTGCTGCTGGCCGGCGCCTTCCACGCACAGCGGAGCATTGTGGCCGTGACGCCGTACTTCGTGCCCGACGACGCGCTGGTGGCCGCATGGTGTTTGGCCTGTCGGCGCGGAGTGCAGGTCAGCCTGCTGTTACCGCGCCGCTCCAACCACCACTTGGCCGACTGGGCACGTGACCGCGCGCTGCGTGATCTGGTCGCCGCAGGTGCGCAGGTGTGGCTGGCGTCGGACATGGTGCACGCCAAAGCCGTGATCGTGGACGACGAGTTGGCGCTGTCCGGCTCCGTGAACCTGGACGCTCGCAGCCTGTTCCTGAACTACGAGGCCATGGCGGTGTTTTACGGCGAACAGGAGGTGCGCTGGTATGCAGACTGGTGCGCCGGGCACATTGCCCAGGCGCAGCCTTACGATGCACGGCGGCCTTCTTGGGCGCGTGACATTGCGGAGGGCATGGTGCGTTCCATCGCGTTCCAGCTATAAAACGGCCAACAAGCCGCTTGTTGGCGTGTTGCCGCGTCTTGCTGAGATATTCGTGCTACCCGTTACTGCTTGCAGCGCAGCGTCTGGCTTGAACTGCTTCGCTGATTGTTTAGAAGCTCTCGGGCGTTTTCACGGATTTGCAATGAGCTACTGGTTGTGAAAGGGCAGGGGCATATGACATCCACACACGTGCGGGCGGCCGATGCTTCAGCACAAACGGCGCCGGAATTCATCGTTCTGGGTGCCGGAGCCATTGGCTGCTACGTGGGCGGATTGCTGGCCGCAGCCGGGCACCGTGTCTGCCTGGTCGGGCGGCCCTACACCTTGGAGCCCATCGCTTCGCAGGGCCTTCGCATTACCGACCTGGAGGGCCGCGACTGCGCCCTGCCCGCAGGCAGATTGCGCTTGGCGCACACGCTGGCAGCAGCGGAACCCCACAGCGGCAGCGTGATTTTGCTGTGTGTGAAAAGCGGGGCCACGGATTCGGCAGCACTGGAGCTGGCCGCTGCATGCCCACCCGCCACGCCAGTGATCTCGCTGCAGAACGGCGTGGACAACGCGGCCCGCGTGCAGGCGCAGGCCCCGGCGTTGAAGGTGCTTGCAGGCATGGTGCCCTACAACGTGGTGCTGCGCAGCGCCCACGTGCACCGTGCCACAGCCGGGCACCTTCACTTGCAGGGTGATGCCATCACCGACCGCATTGCACCGCTGTGGAATGCCGCCGGCTTGGCCACTGTGCTGGCCGCAGACATCCGTGCCGTGCAGTGGGGCAAGCTGCTGCTCAACCTGAACAACCCGGTCAACGCTTTGTCAGACCTGCCTCTGCGGCAGGAACTGCTGGACCGCGACTGCCGCCGTGTGTTGGCAGCCCTGCAGACCGAGGCCTTGGCGGTCATGGCGCGCGCGGGCATCGCCCCCGCCAAGGTCACCGCAGTGGCGCCTGCGCTGCTGCCCCATGTGCTGCGCCTGCCCAATGCACTGTTTAAGCGGCTGGCAAAACGCATGCTGCAGATCGACGCCACCGCCCGCTCATCCATGTGGGACGACCTGGAGGCTGGGCGCGTGACGGAGATCGATGCGCTTTGCGGCGCCGTGGTGCGGCTGGCCGCGCAGAAAGGCATGACAGCGCCGCTGAATGCGCGAATGTGCGCATTGCTGAGCGGCCCGAGGCTGCGGCTGAGCGGCGCGGAGATGCGGCGAATATTGGGGGTTTAGCCACCCCCGCGCGAAGAGGCCCAGGCTACGCTGTGCCTTGATCTGCAGGAGGCCGGTGCGGGTGATCCAGCGGCACCCGCAACCCCGCTTTCAAACACCCCAGCGACACGGAGGTGCGAAACCGCCGCACGTTGTCATCCCCGTCAAACAAGCGCCTGGTCAGGGCCTCGTAGTCGGCCATGGACGCCACGTTCACCACCAGCAGGTAGTCGGCTTCGCCCGTTACGCCGTAGCACTGCTGCACCGCATCTTCAGCGGCAATGCGTGCACGCAGGGCCGCCGTGCGGTCCGGCCGCTCGTTTTCCAGGTGCACCTCCACCACGATGGTCAGCGGCATGCCCAACTTCACCGGGTCCAGCACGGCCACGTTGGCGCGGATCACGCCGCTGTCCTGCAGCTTCTTGATGCGCCGTTGCACCGCAGGGGCCGAGAGATTCACGGCCTGGGCAATCACCCGCTGGGGCGTGGTGTTGTCGGTCTGCAAGATGTCAAGGATGGCGATATCGAAGCGGTCGAGCGGGGCGGTGGGGGCGGCCATGCAAACCTCGGTGGAGCGAGTGGGCGTGATTGAAAATTGCGTTTGGCCTTGGAAATCAGAGCCAAATGCGCACCAGATGCGCACTATATTTTTGCCCATGAGTGCCTCTGCTGTCGTTTCCAATTCAACTCCGGTGTTTCACCGCTTTATCCCTTTCCTGGCAGTGCTCGGCTCCGTGACGGCGCTGGGCATTGGCACATCCTGGGCCAAACACTGGCTGTTTCCGGCCGTTGGGGCGCAGGGCACTACGGCGCTGCGGGTGGGTTTTTCGGCGTTGCTGGTGCTGTTGCTGTGGCGGCCCTGGCGCTGGCATCTGAGCCGGGCGGATGCGAA
>JBCNOJ010000267.1:0-7275 GCA_039593925.1 Acidovorax sp. | reverse complement strand
CACGGCAGCAGACTCGGTGATCGTGGAAGCCGCGGTGCGCGCCAACACCGCGTTTGGCCGCAAGACGGTGCTGGCGGGTGCAAGCACGGATGCCAACGTGCCCATGTCGCTGGGCATCCCGGCCATCGTGATCGGGGGCGGCGGCAAGACGGGCGGCTTCCACGCGCTGTCGGAGTGGATCGACCTGACGGACGCCTGGAAGGGCGCGCAATCCTCGCTGGTCACGGTGCTCGGACTGGTGGGCGTGCAGGGGGTGAGCGAACCGCTGCTGGAGAAACGCGCGCCGCGCACGCGCTGACAACCTGCGGCCCGGCGCAGTGCGGAGCCCCGGCGACCGCAGATGATGGCCTGCCACGCGGCGGTTCACGATTGTTCACACAGGCCTACGGGCTTGTGTGCGTACCATCGCCCCTTGTCGCGTGACCAAGGCTTGGCCCACGCTCTTCACGCCCTCGCAGGAGATCACCATGGGTTTGCTCGATTCCGTTCTCGGTGCCGTCATCAACAACGCTTCGTCGCAAGGGGGCGCATCCGCACCCGGCGGTGGAGCTGGCGGCTTGGGCGGCCTGCTGGGCTTGGCCGCACAGAACCCGCAGCTCATCCAGGCCGTGATGTCCCTCATCAGCAACGACGGCCCCGTGGGCGGGCTGCCAGGCTTGATGGCCAAGTTCCAGCAGGCCGGGCTGGGCAATGTGATTGCGTCGTGGCTGGGCGCCGGCCCGAACCAGGCCATCTCGGGCGAACAGCTGTCTGGTGTGCTGGGCAGCGGCCCGCTCGCGCAGATCGCGTCGCAGTTGGGCGTGAACCCCGGCGCGGCGGCAGGCCAGCTGGCACAGGTGCTGCCAGGCCTGATCGATCAGCTCAGCCCCCGCGGCGAAGCCCCGCAAGGGGGGTTCGGCAACGCCAGTGACCTTTTGGAAATGCTCGGCGGCATGCTTCGAAAATAATAGCTATTAGCGCTTTATGGGCAGGCGCTAGAGCCTGTTTTGACTCCAAAACACTTGACGGGTATGGGGTATCGCCGCCCAGCGCCTGCCGCATGCGTTGGGCTGCAGGTTACGGCTGAAGACAACTTAGCGCACTGCTTACAAACATCCCCAAGCTGTGTCCCCTAGCATCGCGGGCCATTGCCGCGCCACCCGCGCGGGGCAAGGCCACCGAGCAAAAACACAACCTTGAGGGAATTTTCAGCATGACCAATGGCAACCCGGCAGCCCACGGCACCGATCCCCTGGCTGCGGCCGCAACGGCCACGGCAGGCCCCACCACCAGCCCCCTTCCGCCCGACCTGCCAGACGTGTGGAAAAAGCGGTTTGCGCTGATTGAACGCGCTGGCGGCCTGAAGATGGCCCGGTTCAAGGACCTGAGCTTTGGCGAACGCATGCGCTGCAACTTCAACCTGCTGGCGGGCCTGTTCGGCCCCATCTACTACATCGTCAAGGGCATGTGGAAGCGGGCACTGGCCTATGTGGTACTGGGCTTGGCGGGTATCGTGATGCTGGAGACGCTGCTCAGCCTGGCGGGCTTTGGTCATCTGCTGGACGGCGTGCATTACACAGGCGGCTGGATTGGCCTGTTCGCCTACCAAGCCAACCGCGACTACTACAAGAAGATCATGCTGGGTGACAACCGGTGGCTGTGACCCGTGCACCTGCAGGCGCGCGCTGCATCCGCGCCGCCTGGATGGCCGCGCTAATCACCGGCTCCATGACCACGGCTGTCACACTGGGCGCTAGCCCGGGCACCAATGGGGTCGACTATGTGCCCTGGATGTGGCTGGACGTGGCTCTGATTGCGGCCCTGGGCTGGGGCCTGTACCGGCGCAGCCGCGTGGCGGCCGGGCTGATGCTGCTGTACTTTACCGCCGCCAAAGTGCTGACGGTACGGCGCGACTTGCACGGGCTGGACGACCCCACCTGGAGCGATGTGGCAGAGAGCTTGGACACCTGCGTTGCCGGGGCTGGGTGGTGGCCCTGGCATTCACTGCGGTGTATGCCCTGGGGCTCTATGGCACGGTGGTGTACCGGCGGCAGCAGACGCTGGCCGAGCCGGCGCAGGGGCCGTCGTCATTGATTCAAAAATGATAGCTTCTCGCGCTTATACAGCAAGCGCTGGAAGCCATTTTCAATCCAAATCCTGCCAAGACCGCCTTCAGCCTGGGTAGCCCTGTACCGGGTAGCGCCGCACCAGCCACTGGTGCAGCATGTCGAACACGGGGGATGCGAGTTCGGGGCTTTCGTTGAAGAGCTCGTGGTACAGCGGCTCGAAGCAGTGCGCCTGAACCAGCGCCTTGGGCGCCGTGTTGGCAAAGGCGCGGCTGCCTGCGGGGTTGACCAGCTTGTCGCTGCCCGCCCAGATGAGCAGGGTGGGCACCGCCCAGTGCGCGGCGCGGGCCACGGTGGCGGGCCCGCCCTCGGCAATGAAGCGGGCCAGGCGGGCGCTGATGCGGTCGTGGCAAAGCGGGTCGGCCAGGTAGGCCGCCACCACGGCCGGGTTGTGCGAGAGGTATTGCGCATCCAGCCCGTTGCCCACACGCAGGTTGGGCGCGATGCGGGGCAACGTAGCCAGCAGCAGCTTTTGCACGGCGTTGAGGCCAGGGTCCAGCGCGGGGGATGACAGCACCAGTGCATCCACCGGCCGCATTTTCAGCGAGACAAACCGCGATGCCACCAGGCCGCCCATGCTGTGGCCCAGCAGCACCAGGGGCTGGCCCGCAGGCATGCGCGCGCGGGTGGCGTCCACCAGGTCGGCCAGGTCGTCCAGCAGCCGCAGGTCCGATGTGAGCCCGCCGCGCGGGCCGCCGGATTCGCCGTGGCCGTACTGGTCGTAGCCACGCACGGCAAAGCCCCAGTCGTTCAGCCGACGCGCCACGGCCTCGTAGCGGCCCACATGCTCGCCCAGGCCATGCACCAGCAGCACGGTGCCGCGGCAGGGATCGCCCTCAGGCAAGGGCCAGTCCTGCACGGCAAGGTTCTCACCGTCGCTGGCGGTGAAGGTGGTCAGGGTCGAGGGAACGATGTCGTCAGCGGTCATGGGCAGCAAGGCTGTCAGAAGGTGTCAAGGCGGTGTGGAGAGGGTTCACTGCATTGGAGAGCAGCATACCCGGCAGGCTGCCAAACACCTACGAACAAACGGCGCACTCCCATCGCGCATAAAAAAGGCACCGGGCCACCCTCAGCGGCCCAGTGCCCTTGGGCGCCACAGCATTCGGCGCCCGAACGATCAGGCGGCAGCCGGGGCCGTGGAAGCGGCTTGGTGCTGGGCCATGCCCGCAATCACCTGCGCCACGGCGGCGGTGAGCTTCTTGGCATAGGGCACGTGCAGGAACTCGTTGGGGCCGTGCGCGTTGCTCTTGGGGCCCAGCACGCCGCAGACCATCATCTGCGCGGTGGGGAAGCCTTCGCTGAGCATGTTCATGAGCGGGATGGTGCCGCCCTGGCCGATGTGGCCGCAGGGCGCGCCAAAGTGGGCCTGGGAAGCGTCGTTAAGCGCCTGCTCGAACCACGGCGTGGTGCTGGGCGCATTCCAGCCCGTGGCGCCGCTCGTGCCCTGGAAGGTGACCTTGGCCTGGTAGGGCGCGTTGTCTTCGAGCAGCGCCTTGAGCTCCTGCACCGCCTGGCCCGCGTCCACCAGGGGCGGCAGGCGCAGGCTGAGCTTGAAGGCGGTGTAGGGGCGCAGCACGTTGCC
Organism: Acidovorax sp.; assembly: GCA_039593925.1. Classification (GTDB taxonomy): domain Bacteria; phylum Pseudomonadota; class Gammaproteobacteria; order Burkholderiales; family Burkholderiaceae_C; genus Acidovorax. Next base: position 3,588 of record JBCNOJ010000267.1, on the reverse strand, counting down.
GGCGTCCTGCAGTGCGGGGAAGCCTTCGGCGCCAGTCACCGACAGCGTGGGCTCCCACGTGCGTTTGAGCAGGGCCTGCACCGGGTCGGTGGTGGTGGGCAGCGCGAAGGTGGTGGCACCGCCGCAGTCGTAGTGCGCCCAGGGGAAGCGGCGGTACACCTCTTCGCCCAGGATGGCCGCCGTGGCGCGAGCCTGGGCCAGGCGGTCGGCGGGCACTTCGCAGTGAAAGCTCTGCGGCAGCAGGCGGCCGGTGGCGCTGTCTTCCAGGCGGTCGAGCACCTGGCGCATGATGCGGAACGACGAGGGCACCAGGCCCGAGGCGTCGCCCGAGTGGATGCCTTCGGTCAGGATCTCGACCTTGAGCGTGCCGGTGGCCATGCCGCGCAGGCTGGTGGTAAGCCACAGCTGGTCGTAGTTGCCTGCGCCGGAGTCCAGGCACACCACCAGGCCCACGTTGCCCATGCGGGGCTTGAGCGCTTCGATGTAGGGCAGCAGGTCGCGCGACCCGCTTTCTTCGCAAGTTTCGACCAGGCCCACGATGCGCGGGTGGGGCACGTTCTGGCGCTTCAACTCCTGCACGGCCGCGATGCTGGCATAGACCGCGTAGCCGTCGTCGGCGCCGCCCCGGCCGTAGAGCTTGCCGTCTTCGTACTTGGGCGTCCAGGGGCCGAGGTCGTTGCGCCAGCCGCTGAACTCGGGCTGCTTGTCCAGATGACCGTACATGAGCACGGTGTCGGTGGCGCCAGGCTGCGTGGCATCGATTTCAAAGAACAGCACCGGGGTGCGGCCTTCCAGGCGCACCACTTCGAGCTTCAGGCCTTCGACCTTCTGTGATTCGACCCAGGCGGCGGCGTTGCGCACCACGGTATCGAGCAGGCCCTGCTCAGCCCAGTCTGGCGAGAACATGGGCGACTTGGCGGGGATGGCGATGTAATCCGTGAGCTGGCGAACGATGTCGTTGTCCCAGGCCTGGCTGGCCCTCTCAAGGGCCAGGGCGGGTTGCAAGGCGTGGGCAGGGACTCGGGCATTCATAGGCAGCTCTCCTGAAATGGGGGGTCGGTCTCGTGGACCAAACCCGCATTCCAACACAAGGCCTGCGCAGGCGCCACGTGTCAGTACGAAGACGTAGGCAGCGTCTCGGGATTGGCTTGCGCAGCCAGCTGGGAACTGGGGCGGCGCAGGCTGGTGGCCACCTCGACGCGGTTGCGCCCGTTTTCCTTGGCCTGGTAGAGAGCGCGGTCGGCTGCGGCAATCAGCATGTCCCAGCTGTCGCCCGACTCCAGCCGGCCGCCGAAGAGGCCAATGCTCACCGTCACGGAAATCCCGTGGCCCTCCAGGCCTTCCACCTGGCAACGCGACACCTCCACCGCCTTGCACAATTCACGCGCCAGTTGCTCGGCACCGGCCAGCCCCGTGTCGGGCAACACCACCATGAACTCTTCACCGCCATAGCGGCCCACCAGATCCTGCGCGCGCACGCGCTGGCGCAGCACCTGCACCACATTGCACAGCACCTGGTCGCCCGCGGGGTGGCCGTACTGGTCGTTCACATCCTTGAAGTGGTCGATGTCCACCATCATCAGGGCGATGGGCTCGCGCATGCGCACGGCGCGCGCCACGTCGCGGTCCAGCGCCGCAATCAGGGAGCGGCGGTTGGCCACGCCGGTGAGTGGGTCCAGCGCGGCCATGACGCGGTTGCTTTCATCGGCGCGGTCGCGCGACATGAACACAAATCCCATGGAGCTGACCAGCACCACGGCGAAGGTGCTCATGAAAGTCAAGGTCTGCAGGGTGCTGCTTTGCAGGATGCTGGTGGCGGCCTCATTGGCGCTGAGCGCCAGCACCGCCCTGCCGCCCAGTACCAGCGCCTCGGTCCCCAAGCCCGCCACCAGCAGCCATTGGCCACGGCCGACGGTGGAATGGCGTTGCTCCAGCGCCGCCACCAAGGCCCACACGGCTTGCAGCCCGATCACCATACCCATGACCACCACACGCGCCGGGTAGTTGTCGACGAAGACGACCACGCAACCCATCGCCAGCAGGGGTGTGGCCGCCAGGAGCGGCCAAGGCTGAGGCCGACCTTGAAACCGGTAGATGGCAGCAATCATCACCACCAGCACGCAAGTCAGCAGCAGGTTGCCGCCCACAATGGACAACACGTCGGGGATCTGGCCGCGCAGCAGGATCAGCATGTGCCCCAGCGCGTTGATCAGCAAACCTGCCGCCCAATGGCTGAGGCCCTCGCGCCGCCGACCCCACCCCACCACAGCCATCGCCGCGGCCATCATGAGCGAACTGGCAATGATCATTGCCATCATGGTGGGGACGTGTGCTGCCATGGAGATACGCGGACGGGGAAAGTTACAAAGGGACGCATCTCAGCATAAACCAACGCCCCGTGGCCGCAAACCACCGCATGCGCATGCCCTTGCGCAGCCACCGGCAACCGGCCATCGCCACTGCGGCGGTAAGCGGCGCCGCCATGGCAAGGTCTGTGCAGCCCTGCCGCTTTTTTGCGTGGCTATTGCAACTGTGGCGCTGCCGGCGCGCCAGCGTTGGGTGCCTGGGCTGCGGGGCTTTGTGCCAACGGCGCCGCCAGCGCCGGCGAGACGCCCTGGTAGCCGTTGCCAATGCCGCCTGCGCCATCGCGTGACAACTTGAAAACCTGCACCGCGCCGGCCAGGCGCCCGGCCTGCTCGCGCAGGCTCTGCGCCGCCGCAGCGGATTCCTCCACCAACGCCGCGTTCTGCTGCGTCATCTGGTCGAGCTGGTTCACCGCGGTGTTGACCTGTCCGATGCCGTCGGACTGCTCGCCCGACGCGGCCGTGATCTCGCCGATGATGTCGCCCACGCGTTTGACCGAGCCCACGATCTCGTCCATGGTGCTGCCTGCGTTCTGCACCAGGCGCGCGCCGGATTCCACCCGCTCCACCGAGGCGCCGATGAGCGCCTTGATCTCGCGCGCGGCCTCGGCACTGCGCCCGGCGAGGTTGCGCACCTCGCTGGCCACCACGGCAAAGCCCCGGCCCTGTTCACCCGCGCGGGCGGCTTCCACAGCCGCGTTGAGCGCGAGGATGTTGGTCTGGAACGCGATGGAGTCGATCACGCCGATGATGTCGGCGATCTTGCGGGAGCTCTGGTTGATGTCGCCCATGGTGGTGACCACCTCGCCCACCACCTGGCCGCCACGCGCGGCGACCTCGGCGGCGGTGCTGGCCAGCTGGTTGGCCTGGCGCGCGGCGTCGGCCGACTGGCGCACAGTGGCAGTGAGCTGCTCCATGCTTTGCGCTGTCTGCGCCAGGCTGCTGGCCGTGGCTTCGGTGCGGGCCGACAGGTCCTGATTGCCGCTCGCGATCTCGGCGCTGGCGGTGGTGATGCTGTCCACGGCGTTGCGCACCTGCTGCAGCATCTGCGTGTAGCGCTGGCGCATGCCCTCTACCTCCTGCACCAGCGCGCCGATCTCGTCGCGCCGCGTGGTGTGGAAGGCCTCGGTGAGGTCGCCCTGTGCCACCAGCGTGATGGCCTGGGTCAGGTCCTGCAGTGGGCGGCTCACGCCCCGGCGCAGCATCACGAACAGGCCGATGGCCA
>JBCNOJ010000266.1:0-7315 GCA_039593925.1 Acidovorax sp. | reverse complement strand
GCCATGGTCACGACGAAGAGCGGCAGCGCCACGCTCACGGCCGCCTGCCAGTTGAAGGCCGGCATCGTGAACACCGGCGTGGCCAGATTGAAGTGCACGGCCGACCAGGCCAGCTCGCCCCGCAAGGCGCAGAACACGATGGCCACGAGCAGTGTCAACGGCACGGCGTAGCGCGGGACGGCGCGGCGCCCGAGCAGGTAGGTGCCCAGCATCAGCAGCACCAGACAGGCGCCCGACCACTGCAGTTGCAACGGCATGCGGTGCAGCGTGGGCAGGGCCCACAACCAGGGCAGCAGTACCAGGGTGGCCAGCAGTGGCGTCCACAGCGCGGCGGGCGCGCCATGTTGTTCGTGCGCGAGCGGCGGCTGGCCCGCTAGCAGGCGCCACGGGCGCGCCGCCAGCGCCGCCGCCAGCGCGGCCAGGGCCACAAGCGCTTCGATCCACATGGAGGTTGCTTTAAATTTGATAGCTGCTAGCGCTTTATGGGTAAGCGCTATAGGCCAATTTCGCTCAAAAATCTCAGATATAGGGGCTCAGGCAGCCACCAGCGGCTGCCCCAGGTTGCGCAGCACGTCCCGCACCATCTGTGCACGGTCCTTGGGCTCTTTCAGCTCGCGCTCGATGCGCAGCTTCTCGTTGCCCGCCAGCTTGATGTGCTTGTTCTTCTGGATCAGCTCGATGATGCGCATCGGGTCAATCGGCGGCTGGGGCTTGAAGGTGATGTTGATGACGCCAGGCGCTGCATCGACCTTCACCACGCCATACGGCTGGCTCAGCACGCGCAGGCGGTGCACGTCGATCAGCGTTTGCGCCTGCGGCGGCAGCTTGCCGAAGCGGTCCACGATCTCTTCGAGCAGGCCGTCGATCTGGTCGGGCGTCTTGGCGGTGGCCAGCTTTTTGTAGAACGACAGGCGCAGGTGCACGTCGCCGCAGTAGTCGTCGGGCAGCAAGGCCGGGGCGTGCAGGTTGATGTCGGTGGTGACTGACAGGGGTGACAGCAGGTCCGGCTCCTTGCCCGCCTTGAGTGCCTTGACGGCTTCGTTCAGCATCTCGTTGTAGAGCTGAAAGCCGACCTCCAGCATGTTGCCGCTCTGGTTCTCGCCCAGCACCTCGCCCGCGCCACGGATCTCCAGGTCGTGCATGGCCAGGTAAAAGCCGCTGCCCAGTTCTTCCATCTGCTGAATGGCTTCCAGCCGCTGCTGTGCCTGCTTGGTCAGGCCGTCCACGTCAGGCACCATGAGGTAGGCATACGCCTGGTGGTGGCTGCGGCCCACGCGCCCGCGCAGCTGGTGCAGCTGCGCCAGGCCAAACTTGTCGGCGCGGCTCATGATGATGGTGTTGGCCGTGGGCACGTCGATGCCGGTCTCGATGATGGTCGAGCACAGCAGGATGTTGAAGCGCTGGGCCACAAAGTCGCGCATCACGCGCTCCAGCTCGCGCTCGGGCATCTGGCCATGGGCCACAGCAATGCGTGCCTCGGGCAAGATTTCTTCGAGCTTCTGGCGGCGGTTCTCGATGGTCTCCACCTCGTTGTGCAGGAAGTAGACCTGCCCGCCGCGCTTCAATTCGCGCAGCACCGCCTCGCGGATCACGCCCGTGCCCTCGTTGCGCACAAAGGTCTTGATCGCCAGGCGCCGCTGCGGCGCGGTGGCGATGACCGACAGATCGCGCAGTCCTTCCAGCGCCATGCCCAGCGTGCGCGGAATGGGTGTGGCCGTCAGCGTCAGCACGTCCACCTCGGCGCGCAGGGCCTTCATCTGCTCCTTGTGGCGCACGCCGAAGCGGTGCTCCTCGTCGATGATGAGCAGGCCCAGGTTGTGGAACTTGGTGGACTCAGACAGCAGCTTGTGCGTGCCCACCACGATGTCCACCGTGCCGTCGCCGATGCCCTTGATGGCGGCGGTGATCTCCTTGCCCGAGCGAAAGCGCGAGACCTCGGCCACCTTCACCGGCCACTTGCTGAAACGGTCCACCAGGGTCTGGTAGTGCTGCTCGGCCAGTAGCGTGGTGGGGGCAAGGAAGGCCACCTGCTTGCCGCCCGTGACGGCCACGAAGGCCGCGCGCAGCGCCACCTCGGTCTTGCCGAAGCCCACGTCGCCGCAGACCAGGCGGTCCATGGGGCGGGGGCTGATCATGTCCTGGATGACGGCGTGGATGGCGGCGTTCTGGTCGGCGGTTTCTTCAAAACCGAAGTCGTTGGCAAAGGTCTCGTAGTCCTGCGGGCTGTAGCGGAAGGCATGGCCTTCGCGCGCCGCGCGGCGGGCGTAGATGTTGAGCAACTCGGCCGCGCTGTCGCGCACCTGCTCGGCGGCCTTGCGCTTGGCCTTTTCCCACTGGCCGCTGCCGAGCTTGTGCAGCGGTGCCTCGTCGGCGCTGACGCCGGTGTAGCGGCTGATGAGCTGCAGCTGGCTCACGGGCACGTACAGCACGGCCTTGTCGGCGTATTCCAGGTGCAAGAACTCCTGCATGGCGGGCGTGCCATCGGGGTTCTTGTTGCCCACGTCCATGTTGATCAGGCCCCGGTAGCGGCCAATGCCATGCTGGCTGTGCACTACGGGGTCGCCCAGGGTCAGCTCGGCCAGGTCTTTGATCAGCGCCTCGACGTCGCTCACCTGCTCCTGCTTCTTGCGGCGGCGTGTGGTGGGGCCTGCGGCAAACAGCTCGGTCTCGGTGACGAAGTCGATACCGTCCTCGATCCAGCTGAAGCCCACGGTGAGCCCGGCGGTGACAATGCCAACTTTCTCGTCGGCCGTGCTCTGGAACTCGGCCAGCGAGTCGAAGGCTGGCGGGTTCACCCCGCTGGCGCGCAGAAAGTCGAGCAGGCTCTCGCGCCGGCCATCGCTCTCGGCCAGCAGCAGCACGCGGTGCTGGGTGTTGCGGATGTGGGCGTGCAGGCGGGCGAGCGGGTCTTCGGCGCCGCGCACCACCGACAGGTCGCCCAGCTTCTGAAAGTGCGGGTTGTCATCCACGTCCTCCACGCCGGGGCGGATGGACAGCTGGGCATGCTCCTTGGCGCGTGTGTAGAACTGGTCGGCCGAGAGGAACAGCGACTCGGGCGGCAGGGCCGGGCGTTCGGGATCGCCCTGCACCAGGCGGAAACGGTCTTTGGTGTCTTGCCAGAAGCGCTGGAAGGCCGGCTCCAGGTCGCCATGCAGTACGACAGTCGCCTCGCCGCCCAGGTAGTCGAACACCGTGGCCGTGTCGTCGAAGAACAGCGGCAGGTAGTACTCGATGCCGGCGGTGGCCACGCCCGCGCCCATGTCCTTGTAGATGCGGCTTTTGGTCGGGTCGCCCTCCAGCATTTCGCGCCAGCGGCTGCGGAATTTTGCCCGCGCGTCGTCGTCCATGGGGAACTCGCGGCCGGGCAGCAGGCGCACCTCGGGCACGGGGTACAGGCTGCGCTGGCTGTCGGGGTCGAAGGTGCGGATGCTGTCGATCTCGTCGTCAAACAGATCCACGCGGAAGGGCACCAGCGAGCCCATGGGGAACAGGTCGATCAGCCCGCCGCGCACGGCGTATTCGCCGGGGCTCACGACCTGCGAGACGTGGCTGTAGCCTGCCAGCGTGAGCTGGGCCTTGAATTTGGCCTCGTCGAGCTTTTGCTTGACCTTGAAGTGGAAGGTGTAGCCCGCCAGGAAGGAGGGCGGAGCGAGGCGGTACAGCGCCGTGGTGGCGGGCACCAGCACCACATCGGCCTCACCCTGCGAGATGCGCCACAGCGTGGCCAGCCGCTCGCTGATCAGGTCCTGGTGCGGGCTGAACGTGTCGTAGGGCAGCGTTTCCCAGTCGGGGAACAGCGCGCAGCGCAGGCCGGGCGCAAAAAAGGCCATCTCGTCGATGAGCCGCTGCGCGTCGGTGGCGTCGGCCGTGACGATGGCGGTAGTGTGGCCAGAGGCCTTGTCGCGCTCGGCCAAGCGGGCTAGCAGCAGGGAGTCGGCGCTGCCCACGGGGCGGGGCAGGGCAAAGCGTTTTCCGGGGGAGAGTTTGGGCAGTTCCATGCGGACGGTGTCGTCAGTGGGCCCGCCGCATCCCCAGGGGCGCGAAACACGCACGGGTTGGATCGGGGGCAACGGGAGATTTTAGAATGAGCGCTCCATGACTGCTCCCCTGCTGCACCCTTCGCTCACCCCCTTGTCGGCCCAAGGGCGTTTTTGGGCGCTGGTGCCCTGCGCAGGGGTAGGGTCGCGGGCTGTGCCAGCAGGTGCTGGCAGCGCTCCTCCAGCACAGCCTTTGCAGGCATCGACCGTGGCGGCGTTCTCGCCTGCCGCAGCGCTGTCTGCCAGCGCTCCTGCAGTGGCGGGCCCGCTGCCCAAGCAATATCACCTAGTGGCAGGCCACCCGATGGTGCTGCACACACTGGCCGCCTTTGCCGGTGTCGGGCGCCTGCTGGGCACCCTGGTGGCTGTGGCATCGGGGGATCGCTTTCTGGATGCCCATGCCCACCCTGCATTTTTTGTGGTCGAGTGTGGTGGCCCCACGCGTGCCGACACGGTGCTGGGTGGTCTCAAGGCGTTGCTGGAGCGCGGTGCGCAGCCTGGCGACTGGGTCCTAGTGCATGACGCTGCGCGCTGCCTGGTGACCTCAGAGCAGATCGATGCGCTCATCGACCAGTGCGCGGGCGACAGTGTGGGCGGGCTGCTGGCGCACAAGCTGGCCGATACGCTCAAGACTTCCATCGACGGCCCGGGCGGTGTGCGCGTGGCTTCTACTGTGGACCGCAGCGACAAGTGGCTGGCGCAGACGCCCCAGATGTTCCGCATTGGCCCGCTGATGGAGGCGATTGACAAGGTGGGCTCCAACGTGACTGATGAAGCCAGCGCCATGGAGGCCATGGGCTTTCACCCCCGGCTGGTGCCCGGCGGGGCACAGAACTTCAAGGTCACCTACCCGGACGATTTCGCGCTGGCGGCCGCCGTGCTGGCCCAGCGGGCGCACAGCACCACGCTGGAGCGTTTTGGGGGCGAGCGGGGGCAGGTGAACACGGCCCCCGGCAAGAAGAATCTTTTTTAAGCCCATCGCACAAGGGCTGCCGGCATCACCGGTTTGCTGCCAGCATTGCGCGGCTTGGGAGTCTGACGGACGGCACCGGCGACCCAACACTCAAACACTCACAAAGACAAAGGCAAAGGCAAGCAGATGAATTTCAGGATTGGAGAGGGCTGGGATGTGCATGCCTTGGTGCCCGGCCGCCGGTTGGTGATCGGCGGAGTGGAGATTGCCCACCCCACAGGCCTGCTGGGCCACTCAGACGCCGACGTGCTGCTGCACGCCATCACCGATGCCTTGCTGGGAGCCGCAGCCCTCGGGGATATTGGCAGCCACTTCCCTGACACCGACGCTGCATTTCGTGGCGCCGACTCGGGCGTGCTGCTGGCCGAGGCGGCACGGCGGGTGCGCGCCGTGGGCTTTGAGATCGGCAACATCGACAGCACGGTCGTCGCCCAGGCCCCGCGCTTGGCGGCGCACATCCCCGGCATGCGGGCCGCCATCGCCAGGGCGGTGGGTGTGGCGGAGGGCCAGGTCAATGTGAAGGCCAAGACGGCCGAGCGCCTGGGCCCGGTGGGGCAGGGCTTGGCCATGGAGGCGCGGGCCATCGCGCTGGTGTACCCGGCATAACCCAGCCTTTTGCAACGGCGTCTGGAGCGCTCAGCTGCTGCCGCGCTCCACGATGGAAAAGCCGATGTCCACCACGGGCTGGGCGACGGTTTTGCCTTCGGCCCGGTCGGCAATCCATCCGGCGGCTGTCTTCCCCATGCGCGTGCCGTCAATGCGCACCGTGGACAGGGCTGGAGTGACCGTTTCGGCAAAGTCGATGTCGCCAAATCCCACCACTGCGAGTTGCTGCGGTACCGCGATGCCGCGCGCTCTGGCTTCGGTCAGCACGCCCAGGGCCAGCATGTCGGAGCTGCAGAACACGGCGTCGATCTCGGGCACGTCGGCCAGCAGGGCTGCGAGCCCGGCACGGCCATCTGCGTGTGTGGTGGGTGATTTACCCAGTCGCACGGCGGGCGGGCGCAGACCCAGGCGCGCGGCGGCGTCCGCAAAGCCCTGAGCGCGCCGCGCCGCGCGCTCGTCTCCGCCACTGAGCAGCGCCAGCCGTCGCCGTCCCCTGGCGAACAGGTGCTCGCACACGGCGGCGCCCAGCGCTTCATGGCGCAGGCCGACGAGCATGTCGATGGGGGTGTCCGTGAAGTCCCAGGTTTCCACCACCGGAATGCCCGAAGCCATCAGCAAGCGCCGTCCCTCGGTCGAATGCATCACCCCGGTGAGCACGATCCCATCGGGCCGCCGGCCCACGATGGCGCGCAGCAGCGCGTCTTCGCGAGAGCGGGCATAGCCCACCTGGCCCACCATGACCTGAAAGCCACGCAGTTCCAGTGCATCGGTGAGGGCTTGCACCATTTCTCCGAACAAGGGCCCTGTGAGCGTGGGCACCAGGGCCGTCACCACATGGCTGCGCGCCGAGCGCAACCCGCCTGCCACCAGGTTGGGCACGTAGCCCAGGGCCGACACGGCCTCCTGAACCCGTGCTCTCGTCCGTTCAGACACCTGCTGCGGCGTGTTGATGGCGCGTGACACGGTAATCATCGACACGCCCGCCCGTTCGGCCACCTCGCGCAGCGTGACCGCCGAGCGGTCGCGACCGGAGGGCGGGGCGGGGCGGGCCGGATCAGGAGCTTGCATGGGGGTGGAGTCTAAGCGCGCGTGACTTGAGGCCGACAGCGTCCGCGCCCCCGTGTAGCGGCGCGTCTAAAAAATTCGAAGAAGTAAGGGTTTTTACTGTGTTATCTGATGATGTTAACGTTAACATTTTCGTAAATGGCAAGAATTTACAGTTATCGAATCAAATTTTTGCGACTTGTATGACCTGTTGAGACGCCGCAACCAACGCCCGCTATTCACCATGACCCCTCAAGAACTCAAAACCATCATGGGCTCCGGCCTGCTCTCGTTCCCCATCACAGACTTCGACGAGCAAGGCAACTTCCGCCCCAAGAGCTACATCGAGCGCTTGGAGTGGCTCGCCCCCTACGGCGCCAGCGCCCTGTTTGCCGCTGGTGGCACCGGCGAGTACTTTTCCCTCTCGGGCCCCGAGTACAGCGAGGTCATCAAAACCGCCGTGGAAACCTGCCGGCGCAAGGTGCCGATCATTGCCGGCGCCGGGGGCCCCACCCGCACGGCCATTGCCCATGCGCAGGAGGCCGAGCGCCTGGGGGCCCACGGCATCCTGCTGCTGCCGCATTACCTGACCGAGGCAGGTCAGGAAGGCCTGATCGCCCATGTGGAGCAGGTCTGCAAGAGCGTGAAGTTTGGT
>JBCNOJ010000265.1:0-7334 GCA_039593925.1 Acidovorax sp. | reverse complement strand
ACGCGCTGCAGGACGCAGGCGCCTCCATGCTGGTGCTGGAGATGGTGCCCGCCACGCTGGCTGCCGACCTCACGGCCGAACTGTTGTACTGCCACACCATCGGCATTGGCGCGGGCAACGGCACCGCGGGCCAGGTGCTGGTGTTGCACGACATGCTGGGCATGAACCTCGGGAAGATGCCCAAGTTTGTACACAACTTCATGCAGGACGCGGGCAGCGTGCGCGGCGCCATGGAGGCGTATGTGTTGGCCGTGAAGCAAGGGCGTTTCCCGGACAACGCTGTACACGCCTGGTAAGCCCTTTTCCTTCCTTTCTCTGACCCCTTCGAACCCATGCTGATCGCCCGCTCCGTTGTCGACCTGCGCCAGGCCCTGGCCTCCTACCGCCGCCCTGCGTTTGTGCCCACCATGGGCAACCTGCACGACGGGCACATCGCCCTGGTGCGCCAGGCCCAACCCCTGGGCGATGTGACCGCGGCCAGCATCTTTGTGAACCGCCTGCAGTTCTTGCCGCACGAAGACTTTGACAGCTACCCACGCACCTGGGAGGCCGACTGCGCACAGTTGCAGGCCGCCGGTTGCGATGTGCTGTTTGCACCGCGCGAGACGGACCTGTACCCCGAGCCACAGACCCTCAAGGTGCACCCCGACCCGCAGCTCGCCGACATGCTGGAGGGGCACTTTCGCCCCGGCTTTTTTGTGGGCGTGAGCACGGTGGTGATGAAATTGTTTGCCTGCGTGCTGGGCCAGACCGGCGGCACAGCGGTGTTTGGCAAGAAGGACTACCAGCAGCTCATGGTGATCCGACACATGGTGCGGCAGTTTGCGCTGCCCATCGACATCGTGGCGGGCGAAACCTGCCGCGCGGCCGACGGGCTGGCGCTGAGCTCGCGCAATGGCTACCTCAGCCTGGAAGAACGCCAGGAGGCCGTAGCCCTGTCGCAGGCCCTGAAGCGGATGGCGCAGCAGTGGCTGGACGCCAGCGATCGCAGCGCGCTGGAGGCCCAGGCGCAAGACGCGCTGCGCGCCCGGGGCTGGGCTCCCGACTACCTCACGGTGCGTCGCCGGGCCGACCTGCTGCCCGCCACGGCCGACGATGCGGCGGGCACGCTGGTGGCGCTGGGTGCTGCGCGGCTGGGGAGCACGCGGCTGATTGACAATCTGGAGTTTTGATTTACTCCTGATTTCATAGCTGTAAGCGCTTTCCTATCAAGCGCCAGGGGCAGTTTTCACTTGTAAAAGGGAGAATTCTTGGCGTGCCTGTACGCCCCTGTCCCAGGCCCTCTCGCGCGGAGGAAGAAGGAGTGAGCCTGTGTCAGATCCACCCGTTGCGGGCCAGCCACTGCACCAGCAAGCGAGTCACCTCCTCGGGCTGCTCCATGGTCAGCATGTGGCCGCTGTCCGGCAGCAAGTGGTGTTCGGCGCCGGGCACCAGCGCTGCGATTTCTGCAGAACATTCCGGCGGCGTGAGCTGGTCGGCCGCACCACACACCACCAGCACGGGGCAAGCCACCTGCGGCAGGTGCACCCGCGCATCGGGCCGGTGGATGACGGCGCGGTTCTGGCGCACCAGGTGGTCAGCGCCCGCATCCAGCACAAAGTCCAGGTAGGCCTGCACCAGGTCCGTCTTGGCGGCGTTCACGGGGTGAAAGGCCAGGGCCACGTTGGGCTCGATGACCTCGCGCACACGGCCCTGTTCAAACAGTTCGATGGCGCCTTCGCGCAGGGCGCGCATGTCGGGTGTCTCGGGCCGCGCCGTCGTGCCCAGCAAGGCCAGCCCTGCAACCCGCTGCGGCGCCTGGCGTGCAGCCTCCATGGCAATCATGCCGCCCATCGACGCGCCAGCCAGCACCAGCGGCCCCGCGTGCTGTGCCAGCAGCCGGGCGGCAAAGTCCTCGATGCGGTGCAAGTTCACATCCTGGTGGGCGATAGCGACCTCGGGGCGCAGCGCGGCGGGCAGCAGCGGCAGCACGCCGCGCCACATGCGTTCATCGGCGGCCAGGCCGGGCAGAAGCAGAAGTTGGGGGGAATGGGACATGGGTCAAAACGGGCGTCACCAAGATGGTGCGTGGTCAGAAAAATTAAGCCACCTCCGCGGCAGTGCATGAGCCGCGCATTGTGAACAGCCTATGACCACTTGTCATCGCCCCCGGAATAGTTGCCCGCGATGGCTCAGGACTTGCTAGCATGCCCCGTATATGCCCATCCACGCCGCGCTCCACCACGTCACGCACTACCAATACGACCGGCTGGTCGGCCTCGGGCCGCAGACCATCCGATTGCGGCCTGCGCCCCATTGCCGCAGCAATGTGATTTCGTATTCGCTCAAGGTCGAGCCCGCGCAGCACTTCATCAACTGGCAGCAAGACCCGTTTGCCAACTACCAGGCGCGGCTGGTCTTCCCCGAGAAGACGCGCGAGTTCAAGGTCACGGTGGACCTGGTGGTGGAGATGGCGGTGTACAACCCCTTCGACTTCTTCCTTGAGCCCGAGGCCGAGCACATCCCCTTCGAGTACAGCAGCGATGTGCAGCAGGAGCTGGCCCCCTACCTGGCCACCGAGCCGATGACGCCGCTGGTGCAGGCGTATCTGGACAAGATCGACCGCAGCAAGCAGCGCACCATCGACTTTCTGGTCAAACTCAACCAGCAGGTGTCGCAGGACATCCGCTACCTGATCCGCCTGGAGCCCGGCGTGCAGACGCCCGAAGAGACGCTGCAAAAAGCCAGCGGCTCGTGCCGCGACTCGGGCTGGCTGCTGGTGCAGCTGCTGCGCCACCTGGGGCTGGCGGCACGGTTTGTGTCGGGCTACCTGATCCAGTTGACCCCCGATGTGAAGGCGCTGGACGGCCCCAGCGGCACCGACCACGACTTCACCGACCTGCACGCATGGTGCGAGGTCTACCTGCCCGGCGCGGGTTGGATTGGCCTGGATGCCACCAGCGGCCTGATGGCGGGCGAGGGCCACATTCCGCTGGCCTGCACGCCCCAGCCCTCCGGAGCCGCGCCCATTGAGGGTGGCGTGGACAAGGCCGAGGTGGACTTCAGCCACAAGATGCGCGTGACGCGCATTTACGAATCGCCCCGCGTGACCAAGCCCTACACCGAAGACCAGTGGCAGGCCGTGCTGGCCCTGGGCGACAAGGTGGACGCCGACCTGGTGGCGGGCGATGTGCGCCTGACCATGGGCGGCGAGCCCACCTTTGTGGCCGTGGGCGACCGCGACGCGCCCGAGTGGAACACCGACGCATTGGGCCCCACCAAGCGCGGCTTTGCCACCGAACTCACGCACAAGCTGCGTGCCGAATACGGCCAGGGCGGCTTTCTGCACTTTGGCCAGGGCAAGTGGTACCCGGGCGAGCAGCTGCCGCGCTGGGCGCTGTCGATCTGCTGGCGTGCAGACGGCCAGCCCGCGTGGCAGAACCCTGCGCTGTTTGCCGACGAGCGTGATCCCTCGCACTACACCAGCGCCGACGCCGAGCGTTTTGTGCGGCACCTCACGCGCAAGCTGGGCGTGACGGACCGCTACGTCCAGCCCGGGTATGAAGACACCTTCTATTACCTGTGGCGCGAGCGGCGCCTGCCCATCAACGTAGACCCGTTCGATGCGCGCCTGGACGACGAGCTGGAACGCGCCCGCCTGCGTCGCGTGTTCGAGCAAAAGCTCGACAGCGTGGTGGGCTATGTGCTGCCGCTGCAGGCAGGCGTAGGCGCGGGCACGCTGGCGGGCAGCGTGTGGAGCACCGGGCCATGGTTCTTCCGCGACGACCGCATGCTGCTTATCCCCGGCGATTCGCCCATGGGCTACCGCCTGCCGCTGGACGCCCTGCCCTGGGTGAAGGCATCGGACACCGAGCCCCTGATCCCGCACGACCCCACCGCACCCCAAGGCCCGCTGCCCGCTGCGACCACGCTGCGGGCGCGGTATTCCGTGCCTGCAGGCCCCGTCACCGGCGACCGCGACCTGCCGTACCTGGCGGGCGCCACCGCCCCGGGTGAGGCACGCCGCATGGCGCAAGGCACTGCGGGTGGCGACCACGCGCGCCAGGCCGGACAGCCCGATCCCCATGCGGGCTTGCAGCCCCCGGGCAAGTTCCAGTCCGCAGCAGGCCTGTCGCGCACGGCCCTGTGCGTGGAGGTGCGCGACCCGCGCCGCGCCAGCGGCCCCAAGGCCGAGAAGGTAGGCGAGAAGTACGGCGTGCTCTACGTATTTATGCCCCCGCTGGCGCGCCTGGACGACTATCTGGACCTGCTTGCCGCCATCGAGGCCACGGCTGAGGAGCTGGGCATGAAGATCGTGCTGGAAGGCTACCCGCCGCCGCGCGACGCACGCCTCAAAGTGCTGGCCGTCACGCCCGACCCCGGCGTGATCGAGGTGAACATCCACCCCGCCAGCCACTGGAAGGAGCTGGTGCAGCACACCGAGTTTTTGTACCAGGCCGCGTGGGAGACGCGCCTGTCGGCCGAGAAGTTCATGACCGATGGACGCCACACCGGCACCGGGGGTGGCAACCACTTTGTGATGGGCGGCGCCACACCGGCCGACTCGCCCTTCTTGCGCAAGCCCGAGCTGCTGGCCAGCCTGCTGCTGTACTGGCACAACCACCCGAGCCTGAGCTACCTTTTCAGCGGCCTGTTCATCGGCCCCACCAGCCAGTCGCCGCGCGTGGACGAGGCACGCAACGACCAGCTCTACGAGCTGGAGATCGCCCTGCGCGAGATCGAGGCCAACCGCGCCCTGTACGGTCAGGACATGCCGCCCTGGCTGGTGGACCGCACGCTGCGCAACATCCTGGTGGACGTGACGGGCAACACGCACCGCAGCGAGTTCAGCATCGACAAGATGTTCTCGCCCGACAGCAGCACCGGCCGCCTGGGCCTCTTGGAGCTGCGCGCTTTCGAGATGCCGCCCCACGCCCACATGAGCGTGGTGCAGCAGCTGCTGCTGCGCGCCTTGATCGCCCGCTTCTGGAAGGCGCCCTACCGCGCACCCGCCGCCCGCTGGGGCACCGAGCTGCACGACCGCTGGATGCTGCCCACCTTCATCCAGCAGGACATGCATGACGTGGTGGCAGAGATGAACGCCGCAGGCTACGCGTTTGACGCGGCCTGGTTTGCACCGCAGTTCGAGTTCCGCTTCCCCATGGTCGGCACAGTGAAATCGATGGGCGTGGAGCTGACCCTGCGCAACGCGCTGGAGCCCTGGCATGTGATGGGCGAAGAAGGCTCTGCCGGTGGCACGGTGCGCTATGTGGACTCGTCGCTGGAGCGCATCGAGGTGCGCGTGACCGGCATGAACGAAAGCCGCCATGTGGTCACCGTCAACGGCCAACCGCTGCCGCTGCAAAGCACCGGCACCACCGGCGAGTTTGTGGCAGGCGTGCGCTACAAGGCCTGGAACCCGCCCTCGGCCCTGCACCCCACCATTGGCGCGCATGCACCGCTCACGTTCGACATCGTGGACACCTGGATGAACCGCTCTGTGGGCGGCTGCCAGTACCACGTGGCGCACCCGGGCGGGCGCAATTACGATACCTTCCCGGTCAACGCGTACGAGGCCGAAAGCCGCCGCCTGGCGCGCTTCTCGCGCATGGGGCACACGCCGGGGCGGCTGGCGGTGCCGCCTGCAACCATCGAACTGCCGGGCAGCCGGGAGTTTCCGTTCACGCTGGATCTGCGGCGCAAGATGCGGCCATGACTTGACTCCCCCTGAGTCGCCTGCGGCGCCTTCCCCCTTGAAGGGGGACGACGCCCTCGCTGCGGGGCGGCCCTTGCTCGGCGTCCCTCGCCTGGGCCGCGCCGGTTTTGAAGGCTGTGGGTAACCCGCAGAGTGTTGCCGACCAAATGGCCGAAAATCGAGCGCAGTGAACCACCTCAACGACAGCCTCCCCTCCCCCGATCCGTCCGAAAGCGCAGCCCAGTTGGCGGCTGCGCTGGCACCTGCCGCCGCGCCGGGGCATTTCGATGAGCTTCGCGGTCTCGGTCTGTCTGCTGCCACCACAGCAACATCGCAGCCGGGCTCGCAAAATGCTCCTGTTTCTGTAGCTGCCAGCGCTTACCCATCCAGCGCTTGGTCCGATTTTTTTGAGAATTTGGGCTCTGAAGGCTTTCAGGACCTGGACCAGCGCATGGCCAGCCTGCAGCGCCAGGTGCGTGACAACGGCATTACCTACAACGTCTACGCCGACGCCGATGGGCCGCAGCGGCCGTGGTCGGTAGACCTCTTCCCGCTCATTCTTTCGCAAGGAGACTGGGCGCAGATCGAAAGCGGTGTGCTGCAGCGCGTGCGCTTGCTCGACCGTGTGATGGCCGATGTCTACGGCCCCCAGACGCTCTTGCGCCAGGGTTTGCTGCCCAGCGCGCTGGTGCAGGGCCACCCCGGCTACCTGCGCGCCATGCACGGCGTGCAGCCCGTGGGCGGCATGCACCTGCCGATCGCGGCCTTTGACATGGCGCGTGACGCCCAGGGTGCCTGGTGGGTGGTGACGCAGCGCACCCAGGCGCCGTCGGGCCTGGGGTATTTGCTGGAAAACCGGCTGCTCATCTCGCGGTTGTTTCCCGAGGCGTTCAGCCAGATGCACGTGCAGCGCCTGGCCGCCACCTACCGCGCGCTGCTCAACGGCTTGCGGCAGATGAGCCCGGCAGGTGCGGACGCGCGCATTGTGCTGCTCACGCCAGGCCCGTACAACGAAACCTACTTCGAGCACGCCTACCTGGCGCGCTATCTGGGCCTCACGCTGGTGGAGGGCAATGACCTTACCGTGCGCGATGCCCATCTGTACCTGAAGACGCTGCACGGCCTGCAGCCGGTGCACGGCATCCTGAAACGCCTGGACGACGAGTTTCTGGACCCGCTGGAGTTGCGCAGCGACTCGCGCCTGGGCGTGCCCGGCCTGCTGCAAGCCATCCGTGCGGGCCACGTGCTGGTGGCCAACGCGCCAGGCTCGGCATTCCTTGAGTCATCTGCGTTGCTGGGCTTCATGCCCGCCCTGTGCCGCCATCTTCTGAACGAGGACCTGGCCCTGCCGTCGCTGCCCACGTGGTGGTGCGGTGAGCAGGCTGCCCGGCAGGCCGTGCTGCCGCAGCTGCCCCACAGCGTGATCCGACCTACCTGGCCAAGCCTGCAGCGCCCCCCCGTTCTGGGCGGCATGCTGTCTGCCCAGGAACTGGCCGAATGGACCGAGCGCATACAGGCCCAAGGCGACGAGTACACCGTACAGGCTTACCAGCCGCTGTCACAGATGCCAACCTGGCGCCCGGCCAGCAGCAATGAGGGCCACAGCGCTGGTGACAGCCACATGAAGCCGCGCTCGGTCATGCTGCGTGTTTTTGCGGTG
>JBCNOJ010000264.1:0-7344 GCA_039593925.1 Acidovorax sp. | reverse complement strand
ACTTCGATGGGCGCATCCACCCCTATGCCAAGCAGGCCTTCCTGGCCAGCCCGCCGCTGGTGGTGGCCTACGCCATCGCGGGCACGGTGCGCTTTGACATTGAGAACGATGCGTTCACCGTGGTCGATGGCCAGCCCGTGCGCCTGAAGGACTTGTGGCCCAGCGACGAGGAAATCGACACCATCGTGGCCCAGGCCGTGAAGCCCGCGCACTTTCGCGCGGTGTACGAGCCCATGTTTACGATGCGCCAGGACGATGGGGAACGCGCTGCGCCGCAGTACGACTGGCGCCCCCAGTCCACCTACATCCGCCGCCCACCGTATTGGGACACCGAAGGCGTGGGCGCGCTGGCCGCTAACCCGCGCAGCCTGAAGGGGATGCGCCCGCTGGCCCTGCTGGGCGACAACATCACCACCGACCACCTCTCGCCGTCGAACGCCATCTTGAGGGACAGCGCAGCGGGCGAATACCTCGCGAAGATGGGCGTGCCCGAGGAGGACTTCAACTCCTACGCCACGCACCGGGGCGATCACCTCACCGCCATGCGGGCCACGTTTGCCAACCCCCAGCTCATCAACGAGATGGCGGTGGTGGATGGTCAGGTGAAAAAGGGGTCGCTCGCCCGCATCGAACCCGAGGGCCGCGTGGTGCGCATGTGGGAGGCGATGGAGACTTACCTGCACCGGCACCAGCCGCTGATCATCATCGCCGGGGCCGACTACGGCCAGGGGTCGAGCCGCGACTGGGCCGCTAAGGGCGTGCGACTGGCCGGCGTGGAGACGGTGGTGGCCGAGGGCTTTGAGCGCATCCACCGCACCAACCTGATCGGCATGGGCGTGCTGCCGCTGGAGTTCACCCCCGGCATGACCCGCCTGACGCTGACGCTGGACGGCACCGAAACCTACGATGTGGTGGGCGAGCGCACCCCGCGCGCCACCCTCACGCTGGTCGTGCACCGGCGCAGCGGTGAGACACTGCAGGTGCCCGTGACCTGCCGCCTCGATACGGCCGAAGAAGTCTCGGTGTATGAAGCGGGTGGCGTGTTGCAGCGCTTTGCGCAGGATTTTTTGGAATCCAATGTCCAATCAGCCGGTAGCGCACATTGATAAAGCGCAAGCAGCTATAAAAACATGAGTAAAACCCAGATCAAAATCCCCGCCACCTACGTGCGCGGCGGCACCAGCAAAGGTGTGTTCTTCCGCCTGGACGATTTGCCCATCGCAGCCCAACAGCCCGGCCCCGCGCGCGACGCGCTGCTGCTGCGCGTGGTGGGCAGCCCCGACCCCTATGGCAAGCAGACCGATGGCATGGGCGGCGCGACCTCGTCCACGTCCAAGGTCGTGATCCTTGCGCCTGCCACGCAGCCGGGGCACGACGTGGAATACCTGTTTGGCCAGGTGTCCATCGACCAACCGTTTGTGGACTGGAGTGGCAATTGCGGCAACCTCTCGGCCGCCGTGGGGCCCTGTGCCATTCACATGGGGCTGGTCGATGCGGCGCGCATTCCGCACAGCGGCGTGTGCACCGTGCGCATCTGGCAAGCCAATATTGGCAAGACCATCGTGGCGCACGTGCCCATCACTGCGGGGCAGGTGCAGGAGACGGGCGACTTTGAGCTGGACGGCGTGACCTTCCCGGCCGCTGAAATCGCCCTGGAATTTTTGGACCCGGCGGACGACGGCGAAGGAGATAGCGGCAGCGGCACGATGTTCCCCACCGGCAACGTGGTCGATACCCTGGAAGTGCCCGGCGTGGGCAGCTTCCCGGCCACGCTCATCAACGCGGGCATTCCCACCATCTTCCTCAACGCCCGCGACCTGGGCTATACCGGCACCGAGCTGCAAGCCGACATCAACGAAGACAAGGCCGCCCTGGCGCGCCTGGAAACCATTCGCGCCTTCGGCGCCGTGAAGATGGGCTTGATCCAGGACGTGGCCGAAGCCGCCACGCGCCAACACACACCCAAAATCGCCTTTGTGGCGCCGCCTGCGGCCTACACCGCATCGAGCGGCAAGGCCGTGGCAGCGGGCGATGTGGACTTGCTGGTGCGGGCCCTGTCCATGGGCAAGCTGCACCACGCCATGATGGGCACCGCCGCCGTAGCCATTGGCACCGCCGCTGCAGTGCCCGGCACGCTGGTTCAACTGGCAGCAGGTGGCGGCACGCGCAGCGTGGTGCCTGGGTCAGTGCGCTTCGGCCACCCCTCCGGCACGCTGCGCGTGGGTGCCGAGGCTGCGCTGGTCAACGGCCAGTGGAAGGTGACCAAAGCACTCATGAGCCGCAGCGCACGCATCCTGATGGAGGGCTGGGTGCGGGTGCCGGGCGACCTGGCCTGAAGTCCTGCAGCAAATAATCCTGATTTCATAGCT
Organism: Acidovorax sp.; assembly: GCA_039593925.1. GTDB lineage: Bacteria > Pseudomonadota > Gammaproteobacteria > Burkholderiales > Burkholderiaceae_C > Acidovorax. The sequence continues at coordinate 4,975 of JBCNOJ010000264.1, read as the reverse complement.
AACAGCGCTTATCCATCAAGCGCTATAAGCCATTTTCATCTAAAACCACCATGTCGACTCGCCAACAACTCAAGCAACTCGTCGAGGCCCGCAACGGTTTGATCGTGCCCGGCGCCTTCAACGCCCTGTCCGCCAAAGTCGTGGCCGATCTGGGCTTTAAAGCCATCTACGTGACGGGTGCGGGCGTGACCAACATGTGGTTCGGCATGCCCGACCAAGGCTTCATGGGCCTGCACGAAATTGCCGACCACACGGCCCGCATCCGCGATGCGGTAGAAGTGCCGCTGATCGTGGACGCCGACACCGGCTTTGGCAACGCGCTGAACGTGGTGCACACCGTGCGCACGCTGGAGCGCGCCGGGGCAGACTGCATCCAGCTCGAAGACCAGGTGGCGCCCAAGCGCTGCGGCCACTTCAGCGGCAAAGAAGTCATCAGCACCGAAGAGGCCGTCAGCAAGATCAAGGCCGCAGTGGATGCGCGGCGTGACCCGGATTTCCTCATCATGGCGCGCACCGACGCCGCCGCCACGCACGGCTTTGAAGCAGCCGTGGAGCGCGCACACCAGTTTGCCGAGGCGGGGGCCGACATCCTGTTCGTGGAAGCCGTGACACAGGCCGAAGAGGTGCGCGCCCTGCCCGAACGCCTGGCCAAACCCCAGCTCATGAACATGGTGATCGGTGGCAAGACGCCCATCTTCAACGCCGACCAGTTGGGTGAACTGGGCTACGGCATCGTGCTGTATGCCAACGCGGCGCTGCAGGGTGCGGTGATGGGCATGCAACAGGTGCTGACCACGCTGCGTGATCACAAGGAAGTGCAGGAGTCCAGCGGCCTGGTCGCGCCGTTTGCCGAACGCCAGCGTCTGGTCGGCAAGCCGCAATGGGATGCGCTGGAGAAACGCTACACCTGACACCAGCAGCCTGCGCGTTTCGGCATCCGCCGCGCGGTGCGCCGTGGGCCTCGCCTGAGGCGGGCTGACCGCGCGCGGAAGCCAGAGGCGATCGCCCGCGGTGCGCGTCCGTTCTCATGCCCGGCCCCAAAGTCGCATCAAGAAATCAATGAGCTCAGCTCATTGATTCATGAAATAAGACCATTTCCCTTCATGGTTCGCCATCGCTAGGATTCATCCCCAGCGACAGGTTGCGTCCGTGAACGCATCCCTGGTCACCTTCTTCAAACCCGGATTGCGCATGCGCGCCTGTCTTGACCGATGCCGTTGCACAAGCGACGCCAGCATGGGCTTCAAGCGTCGCATGTTGCCATCCCAAAGAAAGCATGAATGACGCCCCCCCTGCGTTTGGTAGCAGTTTCTGGCGGCCTGCAACGCCCCTCCAAATCGGCGGCGTTGGCACAGCACCTGGTGGAACTGATTGGAGACGAACTGCCGTGCGAGCCGCACCTGGTCGAACTGGGCACACTCGCCCCGCAATTGGCCGGTGCGGTGTGGCGCGCGCACTTGCCAACCTCGGTGGAGCGGGAACTGGCAGCGGTCGAGCAAGCGGATGTGCTGGTGGTGGCCACACCGGTGTTTCGAGGGTCCTACACGGGCCTGTTCAAACACTTCTTCGACCTCATTGACCAGGACGCCTTGATCGACAAGCCGGTGCTGCTGGCGGCCAACGGCGGCAGCGAGCGCCATGCCCTGGTGATCGACCACCAGTTGCGACCATTGTTCAGCTTCTTCCAGGCCCGAACCTTGCCGCTGGGCGTGTACGCCACCGACAAGGATTTTGCGAACTACCGCCTGCAGGACGAGGCCTTGCTGGACCGGGCCAGGCTGGCAGTGCAGCGGGCTCTGCCTGTGATGGAACTGGCGCGCCGTTCCACGCCTTTGCGAATCGAAGAGCGGGTGGCAGCCTGAACCGGGATCCGCTTTTTCTCAACAAACCGACCATTCAAATCGCCATGTCAGAAGAATTCGCCTTCCGCCTCAAGAGCATTCGCTTCGATGAGAACTACGAACCCTCGGACAGCACGCGCATCACGACCAACTTTGCCAACCTGGCCCGTGGGGCGAGCCGGCAACAGAACCTGCGCAACACGCTGAGAATGATCGACAACCGCTTCAACGCCCTGGCACATTGGGACAACCCGGCCGGGGACCGCTACGCGGTGGAGCTGGAGATCATCTCGGTGGAGATGAGCATTGATGGCCCCACGCAAGGCAGCTTTCCGCTGATCGAAATTCTGCGGACCCATATTCTTGACAAGCCAGCGAACAAGCGCATTGCAGGCATCGTGGGGAACAACTTTTCTTCGTATGTGCGCGACTACGACTTCAGCGTGCTGCTTCCCGGCTACAACGCCCACCGTGCGGAGTTCGGTATCCCAGAGGATTTTGGCGACCTGCACGGAAAGCTGTTCCGGCAATTCGTCAACTCGCGCACGTACCAGGAGCGCTTTGGCAAACCGCCAGTCATCTGCATCAGCGCGTCAACCAGCAAGACGTACCAGCGGATCGGGAACCAGCACCCTGTGCTGGGTGTGGAATACCAACAAAACGAACTCTCATCGACCGACCAGTACTTCGCCAAGATGGGGCTGCAGGTGCGCTTTTTCATGCCGCCAAACGGTGTGGCACCGCTGGCGTTCTACTTTCAGGGCGATCTGCTGGGCGACTACACGGATCTGGAATTGATCGGCACCATCAGCACCATGGAAACGTTCCAGAAGATCTACCGCCCCGAGATCTACAACGCGAACTCCGCTGCGGGGGGGCGCTACCAACCGAGCCTGAAGCACCAGGACTACTCGGTGACGCAAATCGTCTACGACCGGGAAGAGCGCAGCCAGTTGGCGGTCAAGCAGGGGAAATTTGCGGAAGAACATTTCATCAAGCCGTACAAGCAGGTTCTTGAACGGTGGGCAGCCAACGGCGCGCTCTGACCCCGCATCTGCCCACACCCGCGCCGGTGCAACCAGCTGCCATGCACCCCTAACATTGCCATCACTCCAGCGGCGAAGCCCCACGGACCTTACCCTTCGCCGCAGCCCATTTTTCTTGAAAGGAATTCCCCATGTTTGAAACCTCCATTGCCGGCAGCCTGCCCAAGCCCGCCTGGCTGGCCGAAACCAACAAGCTCTGGCCCGAGTGGAGGGCCGAGGGCGATGCGCTGCGCCAGGCCAAGGCCGACGCCACGCTGCTGTGGATCAAGGCGCAGGAAGATGCAGGCCTGGACATCGTGTGCGATGGGGAGCAGTCGCGGCAGCATTTTGTGCACGGTTTCCTGGAGCAGGTCGAAGGCATCGACTTCGAGCACAAGGTGAAGATGGGCATTCGCAACAACCGCTACGACGCGATGGTGCCGCAGGTGGTGGCCGCCCTGCGCCTGAAGGGCCGTGTGCATGCCTTCGAAGCGCAACTGGCGCGCGCGCACACCAAAAAGAAGCTGAAGTTCACCTTGCCCGGCCCCATGACCATCGTCGACACCGTGGCCGACCGCTTTTACGGCGGCGATGCCGAAGGCAGGATCAAGATGGCCTTCGCGTTTGCCGAGCTGCTCAACCAGGAAGCGCTTGCACTGCAGGCCGATGGTGTGGACATCATCCAGTTCGACGAGCCGGCATTCAATGTCTACATGAAGGATGCGGCCGACTGGGGCGTGAAAGCGCTGGAGCGCGCGGCGCAGGGCCTCACGTGCACAACGGCAGTGCACATCTGCTACGGCTACGGCATCAAGGCCAACACCGACTGGAAGAGCACCCTGGGCGACGAGTGGCGCCAGTATGAGGCGGTGTTCCCCGCGCTGGCCAAGAGCCACATCGACCAGGTGAGCCTGGAGTGCATCCATTCCCACGTACCGCCCGACCTGATGAAATTGCTGGCCGGCAAGGACGTGATGGTCGGCGTCATCGACGTGGCCAGCGACGTGGTCGAAACGCCCGAGGAGGTGGCAGACACCATTGGCCGCGCGCTCGCGTTCGTGCCCAAAGAGCGGCTGTTCCCCTGCACGAATTGCGGCCTGGCCCCCATGGGGCGGGATGTGGCCTGGCGCAAGCTGAAAGCGCTGGCAGAAGGCACGCGGCTGGCCAAGGAACGGCTGGCCGCAGCGTGACGCCCTCGCCCAGGGCGACTCACGCGGTGCTCGGCCCTGCCGCCGGTTGCCAGGCGGCCACGGGGCGTGAGCGCCCCATCAGCGTGACGGCCGGGACGCTGGCGACCAGGCTGTGGAGCCCCGCGCAAACTCCACAAAAGCCCGCAGATAGTCCGTGTCCAGGTCGTCCTTGCGCGCACCCAAGTGAATCTGCTTGGCGACGCCGCTGCGCCCCAGTTTGACGGGCACCACATCCATCTTGTCGGCGTATTCAAGCACCAGCCAGCGCGGTAGGGCGGCCACGCCGCGGCCGCTGGCAACCATCTGCAGCATGATGTCCGTGGTCTCGATGGTCTTGTGCCGACGCGGGCTGATGCCGGCGGGCGCCAGGAACTGGGTGTAGACGTCCAGCCGCTCTGGACTTACGGGGTAGGTGATGAGCGTCTCATCGGACAGCTGCATGGGTTTCACGTAGGCCTGCTGGGCAAAGGCATGGTCTTTGGCCACCACCAGAACCTGTTCGTAGTCGAACACGGGCTCGAAATGCAGGCCGGGCTTGTACAGCGGATCGGGCGTGACCAGCAGATCGATCTCATACCCGAACAGTGCGCCAATGCCGCCGAACTGGAATTTCTGCTTCACATCCACATCCACATCGGGCCAAGTGGCCAAGTACGGCGAGACGATCTTGAGCAACCACTGGTAGCAGGGGTGGCACTCCATGCCGATGCGCAAGGTGCCGCGTTCGCCCTGCGCAAACTGCCGCAGCTGGCTCTCCGCCAGATCCAGTTGCGGCAAGACGCGGCCTGCCACCGCCAGCAAGTACTGCCCGGCCTGCGTGAGGCGCAGGCTACGGCCTTCGCGCAGCCAGATGTCCGTGCCCAGTTGCTGCTCCAGCTTCTTCATGCTGTGGCTCAGGGCCGACTGGGTGACGCACAGC
>JBCNOJ010000263.1:0-7348 GCA_039593925.1 Acidovorax sp. | reverse complement strand
ACTTACCGGCACCGTTGGGGCCAATGATGCCGACGATGGCGCCAGCCGGGATGTTCATGGACAGGTTGTCGATGAGCACGCGGTCGCCAAACGACTTCGTGACGTTCTTGAACTCAATGACCTGAGTACCCAGACGGTCGGCCACAGGAATGAAGATTTCCTGCGTTTCATTGCGCTTTTGGTATTCGTAGTCGCTCAGTTCCTCGAAGCGGGCGATACGCGCCTTGCTCTTGGCCTGACGCCCCTTGGCGTTCTGGCGCACCCATTCCAGTTCCTTCTTCAGGGCCTTGGCGCGGGCTTCCTCGCCCTTTTGCTCTGACTCCAGGCGCGCCTGCTTCTGGTCCAACCAGGTGCTGTAGTTGCCCTTGTAGGGAATGCCGTAGCCGCGGTCCAGTTCCAGAATCCACTCGGCGGCGTTGTCCAGGAAGTAGCGATCGTGGGTGATGGCCACCACGGTGCCAGGAAAACGGTGCAGGAACTGTTCCAGCCAGTCCACCGACTCGGCGTCCAAGTGGTTGGTAGGTTCGTCGAGCAGCAGCATGTCAGGTTTGGACAGCAGCAGGCGGCACAACGCGATGCGGCGCTTCTCCCCCCCGGACAGCAAGCCCACCTTGGCGTCCCACGGGGGCAAGCGCAGTGCGTCGGCTGCAATTTCCAACTGGTGTTCAGAATCGGTGCCAGCGGTGGCGATCACGGCCTCGAGGCGGGCCTGCTCAGCGGCCAGGGCGTCAAAGTCGGCATCGGGCTCGGCGTAGGCAGCGTACACCTCCTCCAGCTTGGCCTTGGCGGCGAAGACTTCGCCCATGGCCTCTTCCACACTCTCGCGCACGGTGTGCTCGTTGTTGAGCTGGGGCTCCTGGGGCAGATAGCCAATCTTGATCCCGGGCATGGGGATGGCTTCGCCCTCGATTTCCTTGTCCACGCCGGCCATGATCTTGAGCAGGGTGGACTTGCCCGAGCCGTTCAAGCCCAGCACGCCGATCTTGGCGCCGGGAAAAAAACTCAGAGAGATGTCTTTCAAGATCTGCCGCTTTGGCGGCACAGTCTTGGAGACGCGGTTCATCGAATAAACGTATTGGGCCATTGGGGTTCTCTAACCTGCAAAAGTGGGCAGAAATTCTGCGTGCAAATGGAGATTATCGGGCCATGCGACAATACGGCCCGCGATGGGCTCCAGTTGCCCTTTGCATCAGCACACTGCTGGGGACAAAAGAAGCACCCTGCTTCCTGGCTCCCAATTCTGAACCTCATCAGCCTGAGACTGGCTCGGCAACCCACTGGTTGTACGACAGGCCGATACCCAGCGCCCCGGACGGGCGTATCCGAAGACATGACATTTGACGAACTGAACCTGGCCCCTGCCATCCTGAAGGCCGTGCATGAAACGGGCTATGAGACGCCCACACCCATTCAGGCTCAGGCCATTCCTGCGGTACTGGAGGGCCATGACCTTCTGGCAGGCGCGCAGACAGGTACCGGCAAGACCGCAGCGTTCACCCTGCCCATGCTGCATCGCCTCTCGCAAGGCTCGGCACCCAAGAACAAATTTGGCGGTAAGGGCATCCGTGCCCTGGTGCTAACCCCCACCCGTGAACTCGCCGCTCAGGTCGAAGAATCTGTGCGCGAATATGGCAAGTACCTGGACATCAACTCCACCGTCGTGTTCGGCGGCGTGGGCATGAACCCGCAGATCGACCGCATCAAGCGCGGCGTCGACGTGCTGGTGGCCACTCCCGGCCGCCTGCTGGACCTGCAGCAGCAGGGCTTTCTGGACCTTTCGACTGTGGAAGTGCTGGTGCTTGACGAGGCCGACCGCATGCTGGACATGGGCTTCATCCACGACGTGAAGAAGGTGCTGGCCCTGGTGCCCAAAGACAAACAAAGCCTGCTTTTCTCCGCCACTTTCAGCGACGAAATCCGCGAGCTGGCCAACACCCTGCTCAAGAATCCCCAAAGCATTCAGGTCACACCGCGCAACACCACGGTGCAGCGCATCTCTCAGGTGATCCACCCCGTGGGCCGCGGCAAGAAGAAGCAGGTGCTGCTGCACATCATCCAGCAACACAATTGGAGCCAGGTGCTGGTGTTCACGCGCACCAAGTTCGGCGCCAACAACGTGGCCGAGTTTTTGACCAAAAACGGCGTCAATGCCATGGCCCTGCACGGTAACAAGAGCCAGAGCGCCCGCACGCAAGCCTTGGCCGGGTTCAAGAGTGGCGAAATCCGCGCCCTGGTGGCCACAGACATCGCCGCACGCGGCATCGACATCGATGACCTGCCGCATGTCGTCAACTATGAAATTCCCAACGTGTCGGAAGACTACGTGCACCGCATCGGCCGTACGGGCCGTGCAGGCGCCACAGGCGAAGCAGTGAGCCTGGTGTGCATGGACGAAGAAGGCTTCATGATGGAGATCGAGCGCTTCACAAAACAGCAGATCCCCGTGCAGGTCATCGAAGGCTTTGGCCCCGAACCCGGCGAGAAGGCCGAACCCATCGCCATGGGCCGACAAACCATTTGGGGCGGCGCCGGCAAGCCCCCCAGCCGTGAGGTGATGCAGGCTGCCGCCAAAGCCGCACGCAGCGAAATGATGGAACGCATCCGCACCAACAAGGCCGCACAGGGCGGTGGTCAGGGTCAGGGTGAACGTGGGCCGCGCCAAGCCAATGGTGGCGGTGGCGGTAGCGCGCGCTCCGGCGGCCGCGGCCCGCAAGGCGGCGGCGGTGGGCGTGCATCGGGCCAGGGTGGCGGCGCACGCGGCGGCGCTCAGCAAGCGCCTGGCCGTGGTCGCGGCCCCCGTTCGGAAGGCGGTGGTGGCGGACATCAACGCTACGACGACGCACAACCACCGCGCGCCAACGCCCACCTGGGCACCCATTCCGGCCACAGCAATCCGGGCCATCGCAGTTCCAGCAGTGCAGGTGGCCAACCAGATCCAATGCGCACCAGCGTGGACAGCATGGCAGAACGCGGCCGCCGGGGTGGCGGTGGCTACCGCGGCGGAAATTCGGGAGGTGGCGGCTATGGCGGATCGGGTGGCGGTGGTGGCCGGGGCAACGGGCCTCGTGGGCCAGGCGGTTCTCGCGGCTCTTTTAACCGCTGAAGTCACTGCGGGCAGAGGCGCTGACTGCCAATGGCGAGGCGGTGCAGCGCCTGGGCTTGCGGGTCCTGATGCAGCCCCATCGGTTCAGACTGTCCACGTGCTTTATGGGCTGGGTCGGCGCAAGCCGGCCTCTGACCATCCACGGCTGCAACTGCACGCCGTCGATTTCGCTGCCTTGCCGGCATTACCCCCTGTCGATGACGTATACATCGCGTTGGGCACGACCATGGCGGTTGCGGGCAATCCGCAGGCTTTCCGCGCCGTAGACTATGACGCCGTGATGGCCACGGCACGCGCAGCGCGTGCGGCAGGCGCGACCCGCTGCGGCGTGGTCAGCGCAATGGGCGCCAATCCGCGCTCGCGCATCTTTTACAACCGTGTGAAGGGCGAGGTTGAGCGCGACTTGCGCGCCCTGGGCTTCAACACCCTGGTTATTGCACGGCCCGCACTCCTGATGGGAGACCGCATGGCCTTGCAGCAAGCACCTCGCCCTGCAGAGTCGCTTTCGATGCGTCTTTTCCGATGGGTCAACCCACTGGTTCCCCACAACTACCGCGCGCGACCCGCCGCGGACGTAGCGCACGCGCTTGTCCGTGCCGTGCAGTCCGCACCGCCTGGGCAACATGTGCTTTCTGGCAAGGCTTTGCAACCACTTGGCTGATGCGCCAGCACACTCTGGATACCACTGGTTTGAATCGGTGCCCTATGTCAACCTTGCTTTTGCAACGGGATGTACGCTGACACGGCCCACCGGCAACCCACAGGTAACATCGCCGCAACACTCGCCCGCGCTGGCTCCTTCTTCCGGCAGAACCACCATGACCATGCTTCACTTTCACCGTCGCCAGCACACGCTATCGCGGATTTCTGCGCGAGAGGTCCACTCATTGCGGCAACTGCCCTGGAAAGCCTCAGCCCTGCTTGCCGCAGTGCTGCTCACTGCATGCTCAAGCACCCCACTTCCGCCTTGGCCCAGCACGCCCACCGCCCAAAGGCCTGCAGCGCCTGCGCCGGTGCCCCGTGCCCAGCAAGGTGTAGTGGTTCCGGCTCCTCTCGGCCAAACCGCACCATTACCCCAACCGCCCCAAGCGTCCGTCATCGCCAGCCCCCTGCCACCTCCAGCCCCTCTGGTGGTCCAGAACGAAGGCCCGATGGCACCACCCTATGGTGCGGCAGTGGCCGCGCGGTTTCCGGATCCGACCGTGACTTACAGCACCCCGGGCCTTGGCCGAGATCGCCGCGCATTCACCACCAATGCCGAATTAGCGCAATGGTTGAGGTCGTTGGCGGACTCTGCCCCAAGCGGCGGAACACACACACAACTGCTGGATTTGGGGCTGTCACAACGTGGCGAACCCATTCTGGGCCTGCTGGCCACACGCGCAGCCAATACAGACCCGGCCACACTGGACACCAGCGGACGCCCTACGGTGGTCCTGATCGGCCAGCAGCATGGCGATGAGCCTGCGGGTGCAGAGGCCCTGCTGGTCATCAGCCGAGAATTGACGCAAGGCCTGCTGGAGCCCCTGCTTGACCGAATCAATGTCGTGGTCGTGCCACGAGCCAATCCTGACGGTGCGGCGGCGAATACGCGTGTGACGGCCAATGGCGTGGACATGAACCGCGACCATCTGCTACTGAACACGCCTGAAGCCCGCGCCCTGGCGCGCCTGGTAAACGACTACCGCCCTATCCTTGTGGTGGATGCGCATGAGTACACCGTGGTTGGGCGCTATCTGCAGAAGTTCAATGCCATTCAGCGCTACGACGCCCTGCTGCAGTACACCACCACCGCCAATTACCCAGAGTTTCTGACCAAGGCCTCGCAGGAGTGGTACCACCAGCCCATGATGGCCGCGCTCAAGGCGCAAGGCCTGACGAGCGACTGGTACTACACCACCTCTACCAACCTCGAAGACAAACGCATTTCGATGGGCGGAACCCAACCCGACACGGGCCGCAACGTCAATGGGCTCAAGAACACCGTCAGCCTTCTCATCGAGACCCGCGGTGTGGGGATCGGCCGGATGCATATCCAGCGCCGCGTCCACTCTCAGGTAACCGCCATCACCAGTGCACTGCGCAGTACCGCCGACCGTTCAGCCAACCTGGAACAGGTGCGCTCGTTCGTCGTGCGGGATGTGAGCGCGCAGGCATGCCGTGATCAGGTCGTTGTGGAAGCGGCGGCCACGCCATCGCAGCGGGACCTGGACTTCCTGGACCCGGAGACCGGCGCAGACAAGATCATCCGCGTGGACTGGAACTCTTCCCTGAACCTCAAGCCCACCAAGTCGCGCGCCCGGCCTTGCGGGTATTGGCTGGCCGCAAGTTCTACCGACGCCGTCGAGCGCCTGAAACTGCTGGGATTGCAGGTGCTTCGTATTGCCGAATCCGGCTCGGTGCTGGCCGATACCTACCGTGAAACCGCACGCGAATCCGGTGAACGCCAGGACGTCATCGGGACCATCGCCGGTGACAGCGGCATCGTTCGGGTGCAAGTCTCACCGGTGCGCAGCGCCATTGACGTTCCCGCAGGCAGTTTCTATGTGCCGCTCAACCAGCCGCGTGCCAACCTGGCCGTGGCGGCCCTGGAGCCCGACACGCAAAACAGCTATTTCGCCAACCGGGTGATCGAAGAACTCAGCCAGTCCGCGCGTGTCATGGCCGTTCCATCCCTGGTGTTTGAAGAAAACTGACTGAGCGCGGCCAGCCCGAACTCCCCGCTTCGTGCAAGCGCCTGCCAGCGCGCTTGCCATGTGGATTCGTGGCGTTCATGGGTGGATGGGGACTGGTTTGAGCAAGGCGCCGCAGCCAGAAGAGCTCAGGCTGCAATGAAGCCAGAACGTCCACCTCGCCAATTCAACTACCAAAAAGATAGCTGCCAGCGCTTACCCAGTAAGCGCTAGGGCCAATTTTTATCCAAATTCTCAGCCTCGCTCATGCAATGGAGCAGGCCCGGTAGGCCGCGAGCGCCGGGACTGGATGCGCTCCAGCACATGCTGAGACATGGCATTCGCCAATGCGTCGTTGGCCACAAATACGGTGCTGTCCCACTCCTGGCGCAAATGGTGTGCATGGTCGTCGCTCTGGCTGCGAACCACCGTTTCGATGGCCGGGTTGAGCGTCTTGGCCGTCTCAATGATCTGCCGCACATCGAGCGTGTCCGGCGTTGCGATCACCAGCATGGCTGCGCGCGCAATGTGCGCCTGAATCAAAACAGCAGGGTCTGTCGCGTCTCCAAACACCGCGGCCACGCCATCCGCACGCAGCGACTCCACCAGTTCGCGGTTCTGCTCCGCCACCACGAAGGGAATGTCGCTGGCCGTCAGCGCCCTGGCCACACGCCTGCCGATGCGGCCGTATCCCACCAACACCACTTGCCGGGCGAGATATCGGGAGTCTGTGGTCATCGGCAACTCCGCCAGCGGATCATCGCGCTGCTCCAGCCTGCGTGCCAGCGCCGAGCGGGCCAACAGCCAAGCCTGCAGCGGCGCAATGGTATGAAAGAGCAATGGATTCAATGCCATGGAGAACAGCGCACCAGCCAGCACCAGACTGGCCCCCTCTGGCGGCAGCAGCCCCAGCGAGGAGCCCAATGCGACCAGGATGAAGGAGAACTCGCCAATCTGGGCCAGACTGGCCGACACCGTCAGCGCTGTGTTGAGCGGGTAGCGAAACGCCAATACCAAAGCCGCCGCAGCGAGTGTCTTGCCCACCATGATGATGCCCACCACAGCCACCACCTGCAGCGGCCGGTCCCACAAAACGGCTGGGTTAAAGAGCATGCCCACAGAGACGAAGAACAGCACGGCGAAAGCATCGCGCAGCGGCAGCGATTCGTGGGCAGCACGGTGGCTGAACTCTGATTCACGCATCACCATGCCCGCAAAAAATGCCCCCAGCGCAAACGACACGCCGAACAACACTGCAGACCCGAATGCGATGCCCACCGCAGCAGCTACCACACACAACGTGAACAACTCACGCGAGCCCGTGCGCGCCACCTGCCAAAGCAACCATGGAAACAGGCGGCGGCCCACCAGCAGCATCAGGGCGACAAAACCACCAACCTGAAGCAAGGTCCAGCCCAACGTCTGCCACAGCGTATTGCCATCCACCTCGTCGTTGGAGCCCCCCAACCAGCCCGCCAAGGGCGGCAGCAGCACCAGGACCAGAACCATGGCAAGGTCTTCCACCACCAGCCAGCCCACCGCAATGCGGCCCGTGTGCGTGTCCAGAATCCCC
>JBCNOJ010000262.1:0-7360 GCA_039593925.1 Acidovorax sp. | reverse complement strand
GCCGGCGCCTGGCGCGCAAAGCCCCGCAGCCGCACCGCACGCACGTGGACACTCTCCACCAGCCCGTGAAAGGCCACCCGATCAATTTGGGCCTGCACCACGGGCGAGAGTTGGGGGTTCTGGCTTCGGTCAATGCCTTTGATGTGCTGCGAAAATGGCTCGGCCATAAGGCGATCCAGCACCTCGTTGACTTCTGATGGGCCGTCGAACCGGGTGCTGCCATCCGGCATCAAGGTGTACGGTGGCTCATCCGTGGCCAGCACCAAGTCCACCTCCACCGTGGGTGAGGCAACAAGGGCATCATCAATGGCGTCAAAGCTTCCATCCGGGGCACGCTCGCGCCCCCGGCTTTTGCCGGCTAGGTCTGTGGAAAATCGTTCCGCAGCTGAGGTGCTAGACAGCTTCGCAAGGCCTGCGGTGTCTGTATAGAAACCTATCAAACCCCTTCCGTTGTTCCAGCGCCCTGTAGCCAGTACGGAATCGCCAAGCTCCGCATACAGCTGCTCGGCCTTGCCGTTCAGGCGCAGTGTTTGTTCATCGGAGGTCGTGCGCCACGCGGTGCGCTCCAAGGTCACCAAGACCCTCACCCAGCCTGTGCGCTGGACTTGTTCCTGGAGCATGGCAAGTGTGTTGGGGTCGATCTCTGCAGCGTCTGCATTGACCGCCAATGTCGCCAGCGCTGTCAGCAGGCTGGCTGCGCATGCTAGTTTGCGGGCGACTTCCCCGATAGGCCAGGCCGAGACAGAGATGGGCGGTTCCATGGTCGAATCCTCATATGTTGCTGCAAGCGCTGGTGCTACGCATGCCGTACTAAGCCACTGCTGAGTTCTCTCGACAACCGTTTTTTGGCCACAGGCACCTCACTGGCGCGCCCGTCTCCGGCAGATGAACGCGAACGCCTATCAACCTCACACGCAGCCATTGCGCATATGCGGGGGTTTGCCTTGCGCAGGTTGATGCAGGTCACGACAATGCCAGCCGTACACAACACATTCACACACAACAAGGAGTCCCCATGAAAGGCGACGCACAGGTCATCGGCCATCTGCAGGCCCAGCTCAAGAACGAGCTCACCGCCATCAACCAGTACTTCCTGCATTACCGCATGCTCAAGCACTGGGGTTTCGACAAGCTGGCGAAGAAGGAATATTCAGAATCCATTGGCGAAATGAAACACGCCGACTGGCTGATGGATCGCATCTTTACCCTGGACGGCCTGCCCAACCTGCAGGACCTGGCCAAGCTGCAAGTTGGCGAAGACGTGCCTGAGATCCTGGCCTGCGACCTGCGCTCTGAACTGGGCGCGCAAGCCACCATCAAGGACGGCATCGCCCACTGCGAAAGCGTGCGTGACTACGTCTCGCGCGATCTGCTGCAAAAGATTCTGGACGACACCGAAGAACACATCGATTTCCTGGAAACCCAGATCGACCTGATCGGCAAGGTGGGCCTGCAGAACTACCTGCAGTCACAGATGGGCGAAGTGGAATGACGATGGCAATGAACTCAGGGGCATAAAAGCCCCCGAGGAGGCGCCCCACGGCGGCTGAAATAAAAAGAAAAAGGAAACGGGCTTCGGCCCGTTTTTCGTGCCCGCATCGGCTCTTCAGGCTCTCACCTTCATCCCCAGGCGTGCAACGCGTCCTCGGATTGGCATGTGTCCTGCCGCCATCACAAACGATGACCCTATGTCCCTCCGCCAAACCCTGAACGCGTGGGCCCGGAAGATCAAGCGCGACGGCCTGACCCTGTGGTTTGCAGGCAAGCACCCCGGAGCACCTTGGTATGCCAAGGCATTGGGGATGTTCGTTGTCGCATATGCGCTCAGCCCCATCGATCTAATCCCCGACTTCATCCCTGTCCTGGGTTACGTCGATGATGTCCTGCTGCTGCCTGCACTGATCTGGTTGGTGATACGCCTCCTGCCCAAAGAAGTTCTGGCCGACTGCCGCGTGCAAGCCGATGAATGGACGGAAAAGCGCGGCGCCAAACCGCGCAGCCGCGCTGGTGCGGCCCTGGTGCTGGTGGTATGGACGGCGGGAGTGGCTGCGTGGTGGTGGTGGGCGGGACGGACTTCTTAGACAGCGGCCAACTTCACATCACGCAGATCAACACGGTCAATTTACCCGGATTTCCTCGGCCCCGTAGATGGCCATTTGCGGCGCAGCATCACACAGCACGGCCAGCGCGCGTGCAAAGTTTCGGGATGCCTCCAGTCGGAAATGGGTTTGCAGTGCAGGCATGTCGCTCCACTGCTCCACAAACACAAACTTGAGGGGCTGCTCTACATCCCGGCTCACCGCGTGCGACAGGCACCCGGGTTCGGCGCGGGAGCGCAGCACGTGGTCGATGGCGAGTTGCTGAACTTGCTGTTCCGCATCCTTGCGCGCAATGGCGTGGCCGGTAACGATGATCATGGCGCCCTTTCTGGATATTGAAAGAAGGAGTTGCTGAACTGACGCTGCGGCGCGCAGCAGGCCTCGGCCTGCCGCGACCACTGTCGTCAGGCTACGCAGTGTGCGGGGAACGCGGGATAAGGTGCTCCCAGCGCTCCGCAGCTTCGATCATGTAATGCACACTCAACGTGACGCGCTGAAAGAGCCACTGTCCGTCCAGCCGGACGTACTCGTCGTCAAAGCGGCCCACCACATGGAAGCTCTTACCGTCCCTAACGGGCCGGCCGTCCAGGTAGCTGGAGCCCGTGCCAACATCCTCCTGCACCTCCACCGCATGGCTGTGGATGAACTGACGGGCCGCTTGCACGGGAAAAGCGGCGAAGAACGCGCGGATGTTGTCCCGCCCCTGCACCTCTGCCCGCCCCCCGTACGCCACCACGGCATCGGGTGCGAACAACTCGTACAGCCGGTGGCCTGCATCCTCATTCACCAGCTCGTGGTAGCGGTTGCGCAATGCGCGGATTGCCTCCACGCTTTCCAGCGTGTCGACCCGCGCGGCAAGCTTTGCGACCTGGTGTTGAAGCGCCAGCAGGTCCTGTGGGCAGATGGGGCTCACGGCCGTTGGCTCGGATTCCGAGTGCGGGTTGACAGACATACCTCGCGTCAGACCATGGCGAACCCACCAGACGCGCCTAGGGTCTGCCCAGTGATGAAAAGCGCACGGTCCGACGCCAGAAAGGCGACGACGCCGGACACGTCCGACGGCCTTGAAAGCCGCCCCACACCTTTGGAAATGGGATAGACACTCAGCATCTTGCCCAGCAGTTCGTTGTTTTCGACTGTGGCATGGATGCTCAATGGGCCATCCTTGATGCCTTCATGTGACACAGCACCCAGCGCGATCGAGTTGACGGTGATGGCGTGGCGGCCGTGTTCCCGGGCCAGCGCTTTGGCAAAGCCGGCAATCGCGGCCTTGGCACCGGAATACACGGCCATGTTGGCCTCACCAATACGCCCCGCCTCCGAGATGATGTTGATCACGCGACCCGTCTTGCTCTGCACCATGCCTGGCAACACAGCGCGGCAGCAGTACATGGTGCCGTACACGTTCAGGTTCACGATCTTTGCCCAGTCCACCACCGGCGTATCCACGAACGCTGGCGTGCGGCCGCCCTTCTCCCGGCGTTCGGGGATGATGCCCGCGTTGTTCACCAGCACCGTCACGGGTGCGCCAAAATGCTGGGCCACACCTGCCACCATGGCGTCCACATCCTCCTGTTTGGTGATGTCTGCAGGCGCCGCGTAGGCTTGGCCTCCTGCGGCCTTGATCTCGTCGGCCACAGCCTGAGCTCGCTCTGCAAACAGGTCGTTGACGGCAACGCGAGCGCCCTCCGCTGCCAGTTCGATGCAAATTTGGCGGCCTACGCCTTGGCCACCGCCGGTGACCAGAGCAACCTGACCGTTCAGTCCGAGTTCCATAGAAATCCTTTCGTGCTTGTTTTCTGAATGAAGTAAGAGCCATCGCGACCAAGGAGCCTCTGCATGAACCGAGCGGCGACGAGCCACTGCGGCGTACCGTGCAGCCGCTCCCTAGGCACTAACGTCCTTTGAATTGCGGTTCACGTTTTTCAACAAACGCGCGCATGCCTTCGATGCGGTCCTCGCTGTCCACGATCATGGCGGCGGCGTAGCGCTCGTATTCCAGGCCGGAGTCCAGATCGGTCTGCATGCCACGGTTGATGGCCCGTTTGGCAAAGCGCACCGCCAGAGGCGGGTGTCGGGCGATGCGCTGGCTCAGCTCCAGTGCGGCGGGCATCAAATCAGCCTGGGGCACTACGCGGCTGACCAGCCCGTAGCGCAACGCCGTCTCGGCATCCACGAGGTCGGCCGTCAGGATCAGCTCCTTGGCGCGGGCTTCGCCCACAAGCCGAGGAAGCCGCTGTGTGCCACCTGCAGCGGGGATGACGCCCAGCTTGATTTCAGGAAGACCAAAACGCGCGGCGGAGGATGCAACGCGGATGTCGCAACACAACGCGATCTCCAGCCCACCGCCCAGGGCCACGCCGTTGATGGCGGCGATGACCGGCTTTTCAAACTCTTCGATGTTGCGGAACAGCTCGTGCGTTGCTTTCTGGCGTACGAAATACTCCGTGCCACGCACTACGTCGGTGGCACGCTCCTTGATGTCGGCACCGGCGCAGAACGCCTTATCGCCGCTTCCGGTGATCAGGACTGCGCGCACCTGGTCGTCGTTGCGCGCCAGCTCGAAGAAGGCGCGCGCCAAGTCCGGCTTCATGGTGCCGCCCAGCGTGTTCATGCGGTCTGGCCGGTTGAGGGTGATCACGGCCACCCGGTCGCGCACCTCATAGAGCAATGTGCCCAGGTCCTGGATATCAGGGGTAGTCATTGGCTTGCTTTCAAAAGAGATCAGCAGCGCCGTCAGGCCGATGCCGACAGCACATGAGCGACGGAGACCGAGCCGAGCCCGATCATGTGGGCCATGCCCCAGCGTGCGTTGGGGTGCTGGCGGCCTTGTGCTTCACCCCGTAGCTGCCGGGTGATTTCCGCCAACTGCCCGATGCCCGTTGGCCCCAGCGGGTGGCCCATGCCGATCAGGCCGCCCGACGCGTTGATGGCGCAGCGGCCGCCAATGTGCGAATCGCCGCGCGCCAGATAACGGGCGCCCTCGCCGGGGTCGCACACACCGATGGCTTCGCTGTACAGCAGCTCCTCCACCGAGAAGGCATCGTGCAGTTCCAGAAGATCCAATTCCTTGGGTGAAATACCCGCCTGTTCAAACGCGGCCTGCGCGCTCGTGCGGACCAGTTCCACGGCGCTGTCGCCATACTGCGTTTCGGGACGTTCGCTGCCAGCCACCGAAGCACTGACACGGACACAGCGCCACGCATCCAGCCCCATTTTTTGAATCGCGTGGCCCGAGACCACCATCACCGCAGCAGCTCCTTCGCCCCGTGGGCAGCATTGCTGCACCGTGAGGTCCCCAACCACGCGTGGCGATGCGAGCACCTGCTCCAGCGTCCGCGGTTTGCGGAACTGCGCGAACGGGTTGCGCGCCGCATTGCCATGGTTCTTTACGGCAACGTTGGCCATTTCCTCGACCGAAGCACCGCGCTCACGCAGGTAGGTGCGGGCCATCATGGCGAACTTGGCTGCCGGGATGGTGGCTGTCTCGCTCAACCGCTCCAGACCGTCCTTGTTGGCCGCGCGCCGACCGTCGCCATGTTTATCCACCCCGACGGCCAGCACCACATCGCTCATGCCGGTGGCCACTTCCATGCACGCCTGGCGAAATGCGAACGAGCCGGAGGCCGATGCGTTTTCCACCTGCGTCACCGCCAGGCCTGTGGACCCCAGGTGGCGCAGCATGACGCGGCCTGCGGCCATGCCGATGGAGGTGGTGCCCACGTACGCGCTTTGCACGCGGTCAAATGCCAGTCCCGAGTCCGCCAGCGCAGCTCGCACTGCTGTGAGGCCCAGTTCGGTGTAGGGGGTTTCGGTGGGGAACTGGTAGGGGTGCAGACCGATACCGGCAATGAACACGCCGCCATTGGCATCCAGCCAGTTGCCTGAAGTGGATTGCTGGATATTGCTCATTGCGCAGCTCCCTCAGTCACCGGCACAAAGCGGCAGGCATAAACACCTTCTTCCGGCTTCACTTCAGCCACGGCGCGAACCGCCATGCCATGCTTCAGTACCGATTCATTTGCAACGGCCATCACGCCTTCTTCGACGATGCCGGGGGCGATGCGAATGTCTCCAGCAATGCTGGGGGCAGCCATGCCCGGCAACAGCGGCACGTGCAGGGTCACAAACTCCAGCAACTCTCCACCGCCCGGGCGGGTCACGCGCTGGGCTGCGCTCACCGGTTCTCCGCAGTGCATGCACCCCGGTGCGTTGGCAGGAAAACTCAGTCCACCGCAGGCACCGCACTGCGCAAAGAAAAAGTTCAGCGAGTGGCCGTCTTCAGCCAGCTCATACAGAGTCGGCTGCAACGGTTTCAAGGAAGTCTTTGAATCGGTCATAAACAGAAGGGGTGAAAAGGAAACGTGCCGAGGCGGGCATGCATGGCCCGCTCCGTGTCAATCGAGCTTGGCGCCCGACTGCTGAACCACCGCACGCCAGCGGGTCAACTCGGATTTCACGAAAGCGCCCAGCTTGGCGTCGCGCAGGCCGACCAGCGGGACGCTGCCGAACTTCTCGGTGGCCTGCAGCATTTCTGGGTGAACGATGGCTTTGGCGATTTCGTCACCCAGGCGCTTCACGATGTCTGGCGGCGTCTTGGCCGGTGCAAACACCGCGCCCCAGGCCGTCGACTCAGCTTCTGGCACGCCAAGCTCGCCGACCGTAGGGATATCGGGGGAGCTGGCCAGCCGGGTCTTGGCGGTGACCGCGATGGCTTTGAGCTTGTGCGCCTGCACCTGGGGCAAGACCACCGCCGGGTAGTCGAACATGAGGTCGATGCTGCCAGCCATCAGGTCGGTCAGCGCAGGTGCGCTGCCGCGATACGGCACATGGGTCATCTTGATGCCCGCTGCCGTCTGGAACAGCTCAGCCGTCAGGTGGGTGCCCGTGCCGGGCCCGGCAGAACCGTAATTGAGCTTGCCGGGGTTGGCCTTGGCGTAGGCAATCAGCTCAGGCACCGTTTTGAACGGACGCGAAGGGTTGATCACCAGCATGAGCGGCGTTTCCGACATGGCATGCACGGGCACGAAGTCCGCCACGGGGTCATAGCGCACGTTCTTGTACAGGGCCAGGTTCGCACCGTGCGTTCCCTGAGTCCCGTAAATGATGGTGTAGCCATCTGGCGGCTGGCGCGAAGCCGATTCGACACCGATGGAGCCGCCAGCCCCAGGGCGGTTGTCTACCACCACCACAGGCTGCCGGCAATGGTCAGCGCCGGCCGCGGCGAGTGGCCAAACATCCTCACCAGGAAGAAGGGGGCA
>JBCNOJ010000261.1:0-7422 GCA_039593925.1 Acidovorax sp. | reverse complement strand
GCTTTGCAGACCTGGGCTATGGCCCCATGCACCCCGATGTGATGTTCAGCCCGCGCATTGCGCCGCAAATCATCGGCGTAGGCCTGCTGGAGGCCATCGCCGAGACCGACATCCTGGCCAACGCGGCTGACCAGGCCGCCGCACCCGGGCCCATCAAGGGCGTGCCGAACAAGGTGTGGGACGCCCCCGCGGGCCGCATGATGACCGGCCGCTTTGGCTGGAAGGCCAACGTGGCCACCATCGCGCACCAGACGGGGGGTGCCTTCCTCGGCGACATGGGCATCACCTCGCGCCACTTTGCGCAAGAGGCCTGCACACCCGCTCAAAAAGACTGCCTGGCGGCGCCCAGCGGCAAAAGCGCCAGCGCCCACGGTGAGCCTGAGGTGGAAATCGACGACAAGACCCTGGCCGACGTGGTCTTCTACCAAGCCGTGCTGGCGCCGCCCGCGCGCCGCGCCGTGAACGATGCCGAGGTGCTGCGCGGCCAGGCGCTGTTTGCGCAGGCCCAGTGCGCCACGTGCCACCGACCCAGCTACGTCACGCACAGTGGCCCTTTTCCCGAGCTGACCAGCAAGGCGCTGAACGGCCAACGCATCTGGCCCTACACCGACCTGTTGCTGCACGACATGGGCGAGCGCCTGGCCGATGGCCGGCCGGACTTTGGTGCCAACGGCCGGCAGTGGAAAACCCCGCCGCTGTGGGGCACAGGCTTGATCAAGGACGTGAACGGCCACACCCGCCTGCTGCACGACGGCCGCGCGCGCGGCGTGCTCGAAGCCGTGCTGTGGCACGGCGGCGAGGCCGAAGAGGCCAAGGACCAGGTGCTCAAGATGAAGAAGGCCGACCGCGATGCGTTGGTGAAATTTGTGGAGTCGCTATGAGCATTGGCCCCCACGCTCCCCACTCCGTGTGGTCGCTGCCCCCCAAGGGGGTTACGTTTTCATCTTGGGGCGGCCCGGCCATGAAAACATCCCTCCTCGCAGTTGCCCTGCTGGTGATGGCTGTGCCGCCCCTCGCCGCTCAGGCCCAGGCTCCCGCCACTGCGCCGGCCTGGCAGCGCAATGCCGTGCCGTTCTACGACACGGTGCACGCCCTGCAAGGCATCTACGGCCACTGGGCCCTGCCACGCGCGCAAGACTTTGACGGCACTGCGCGCGCGTTGGCGCCTGCCATTGAAGCGCTGTGCCGGGCACAGGGCGGCGATCGCAAGGCCGCGCTGGACACGGCCCGCAGCGCCTGGCAAGCCACGGCCCGCGCCTGGGAGCAACTGGCCGCGGTGTCGGTCGGCCCTGTCATTGCCCGCCGCAGCCAGCGCGCCATCGACTTCACACCCACACGGCCCGCGCTCATCGAAAAAGCCATCGTGGCCCAGTCTCAGGGCGCCAAGGCGTTTGAGCGCATCGGGACACCCGCCAAGGGTCTGCCAGCATTGGAATGGCTGCTGTGGACCCGCCCCGTGCAGCCCGGCAGCCCTGCGTGCGCCTATGCCCATGAGGTGGCCCAAGACGTGGCGCGCGAATCCGCCGCGCTGCAAAAAGCCTTTGCCGACGCGGCGGGGACCGACTGGGGCGCCGAAGACGAACAAGAGGCGTCCACCCAGGCCATCAGCGAATTCGTCAACCAGTGGGTGGGCGGCATCGAACGCCTGCGCTGGGCGCAGATGGAAAAGCCGCTGCGCGCTGCAGGGTCAGGATCTGGCGCGCGCGTGCCCGACTACCCGCGCGCGGCCAGCGGCGGCACGCTGGCGGCATGGGCGGCCACCTGGGGTGGCCTGCGCAGCGTGACCACGCTGCCCGCCGGCGCCGAAGTTCCCGTTGGCGGCGCAGCCCTGGTTCCGCTGGAGATGTACCTGCGTGGCAAGGGCCTGAACCCGCTGGCCGACAAGCTGCGTCAGGCCACCGACAAGGTGGACACGTCGATGGCCCACTTGCAGCAAAGCGGCTTGCAGAACAAGGCGGCCATCCAGCAGGTTGCCAAGGACCTGGCTGCCCTCAAGTTCCTGGCCGAGTCCGAAGTGGCGCCCGCGCTGCAGGTGAGCATTGGGTTCTCGGATGCCGATGGCGATTGACCTGCACCGCCGGCGCACCGCCCTGGCCGCCATGGCCGCGGGCCTCGGCGTGTGGGCGCTGGGCCCCACCGCTGCGTGGGCCCAAGACCCACGCGGCAGCGTGAAGCTGGCTGCTGCCTGGGAGCACCAGGGCAGTTTCCACATCGGTGTGCTCTCCACACAGGAAGACGCTGGGCAAGCACTGCAGATCCATGCATCGCTGGAAGTGCCCACACGCGCCCACGGCCTGTGCGTGCTGCCCGACGGGTCGGTGCTGGCCACGGCCCGCCGGCCCGGCGACTGGCTGGTGCGCTGGCAGCCGGGCAGAGACAGTCAACCCCGGTGGTTTTGGCAAGACGGCGAACGCTCGTTCAACGGCCACGTGCTGGCCAGCGCCGATGGTCAGCGGGCGTACACCGCCGAAACCGACGTTGAGACCGGCGCAAGCTGGATCGTGGTGCGGAACGCCCGCACGCTCGCCACCACCGCGCAGTGGCCCACCCATGGCATCGACGCGCACGAACTGATCTGGGACGCGCAAGGATTCCAGGGCGAAGGTCGCAACCCCACGCTGATCGTCGCCAACGGCGGTGTGCCCACCGCGCCCGAAACCGGCCGCGTCAAGCGCGACCTGGGCACCATGGACTCATCGCTGGTGCGGCTGGATGCCCACACGGGCAAGCTGCTGGGCCAATGGCGCCTGCACGACAAGCGCCTGAGCCTGCGGCACCTGGCCTGGAGCCCCGACGGCAGCACGCTGGGCATTGCGCTGCAGGCCGAGCACGACGACCCTGCCGCCAAAGACAGCGCTCCCGTGCTGGCCCTCTTCGATGGCACTGCGCTGCGTGTGGTGGCTGCGCCGGAGCACATTGCCCAAACGATTCACGGATACGGCGGCAGCATGGCGGCAACGCCCACCGGCTGGGCCGTGAGCTGCCCGCGCGCCCACGGCATTGCGACGTTCTCCTTGCAGGGCGCGTGGCAGGGTCTGGTGCCGCTGCCAGAAGTTTGCCCGCTGGCGGTGCGCGGGGGCGCACTGTGGGCAGGCGGCCTGGCCAGCAGCCTGCAAAACGCCCAGGCAGCGGCACCGCAGGTGCACCCGCACGGGCCGGATCTGCAAGGTGCACGCCTGGACAACCATTGGGTCATGCTGGCGCAACCAGGCTGAAAATTTCAAGCAAAAAGTGGCTCTAGCGCTTACCAGTCAAGCGCCAGCAGCTACATAAAAAATAGCACCCTATCATGCCTGCCGCGCAAAGCGGCCAGGCGGCAGGCCCACATGCCGGCTGAACGCCGTGCTGAACGTGCTGGCCGAGCTGTAGCCCACACGCTCGGCCACTTCGGCCAGACCCAACTGACCGCCGCTCAACAGCTTTTTGGCCAGCGCCATGCGCCAGGCCAGCAGGTACTCCATGGGCGGCAGGCCCACCGCGCGCGAAAACCGCTCAAAGAATGTGGAGCGCGAAAGCGCCGCTTCGCGCGCCAGCGCATCCACCGTCCAGGAGCGTTCGGGCGCGCCGTGCATCAGCCGCAAGCCCACGGCCACGCGCGCATCGGCCAGCCCGCGCAGCAGGCCAGGGGGCGCGCCATGCCGGTGGCTGGAGCGCAGGGCCTCGATGAGCAGCACCTCCACCAGCCGGTCCAGCACCAAATCGCGCCCTGGCAGCGTGGCCAGGCATTCCTGGCGCACCAGCTGCACCAAGGTGGGCAAACGATCGCTGCCACTCACATGCAGCAGGGCGGGCAGCAGAGACACCAGCAATGCAGCATCCGGCGAATCAAACGCAAAGTAGCCCCCCAGCATGCGCATGTCGGGCGGCCCGTCTGTCCTGCCATGGCGCAGGCCGATGTCGCCCTCCGGCGCGGGCAGTTGATGGGGGTCGCGCAGTACGGGCACGGCCGTGCCCTCCATGTCCGACAGCGTGAAGCCGGGCGTGGCCGGCATCAGCACAAAGTCGCCCGCCTGCAAGGCCACTGGCTCCTGCCCAGCCACCGTCAGCAGGCATTGCCCCTCCAGCATGGTGCAAAAGCTTGGCTGGCCGAATTCGCCATACCGCACAGCCCAGGCCCCCGCGCCACTGACGATCTTGGAGAACACCGCGCGCGGCCGCAGCAGCGCGATCACTTCAGCCAGAGGATCCACCACAACCGGACTCCTGAAGATAAAAATCAGACGATTGATTGTAGTTAGTTCGGATATGGATCGGTATCGTGAGTCCTGCTGATTTCGCAGCGCCCCGTCATCACTTCTCTTCTCCACATATTGACTCAGGAACTCACCATGAAAACCATCCTCATCACCGGCTGCTCGTCGGGCTACGGCCTGGCCACCGCCCGCCACTTTCTTGCCCAGGGCTGGAACGTCATTGCCACCATGCGCACCCCGCGCGCCGACGTGCTGCCTCCATCGGCCCGCCTGCGTGTGCTGCCGCTGGACGTCACCCAGCCCGCCAGCATCGCCCAGGCCGTGCACGACGCAGGCCCCGTCGACGTGCTGGTGAACAACGCGGGCCTGGGCCTGTTCGGCGCGTTCGAGGCCACGCCCATGGCCACCGTGCGCGAGATCTTCGAGACCAACACCTTCGGCACCCTGGCCATGACCCAGGCGTTGTTGCCGCAGATGCGCGAGCGCGGCGCAGGCCTGGTGGTTAATGTCACCTCCAGCGCCACGCTGGCACCCATGCCGCTCGTGGCGGCGTACACGGCCAGCAAAACGGCGGTCGAAGGCTTCACGGCGTCGCTGGCTTTTGAACTGGAGGGATTGGGTGTGCGTGTGAAGCTGGTCGAGCCCGGCTATGCACCCACCACCCAATTCACCGCCAACGGCGCCGAACGCATGCAGGGCCTGATCACCGCGCCCTACGCCATCTATGCGCAATCGGTCTTTGCCAGGCTGGGGCAGGCTGCTGCAGTGACCTCGGAGCAGGATGTGGCCGAGGCCGTGTGGGCGGCGGCGAACGATCCAACGCCCAGGTTGCGTTATGCGGCAGGGGCGGATGCGGTGGCGCTGGCCAGGGCGGCGCGCGCAGAGGCTTTTGCAGCCTGACGGCCCGCCGCGCTGGTGCCGGCCTCAGCCAGCAGCGCGGTCCACCCGGCGCTGCAGCTCTTGCACTGCAGCCAGCACATGCAACGCGGCCTGCTTGGCGTCCATGCGGGCTGTGTCGACCACCCGCCGGGTCTCGCCCCAAGGCGCGTAGTCGTGTTGCAGCACCGATGACCAAGCAGGCGCAACAAGGCCAGGCACATCCACCACACGCCGCTCCACGCGCCTGCGGTGTTCCTCGGGGTCGGTGCAAATCACCTCGACCTCCAGCAGTGCCGCCTGCGCGTCGCGCGCCACTGCGCGCCAAGTCTCGCGCGTCACAGGCAGCGGGTTAACGCAGTCCACCAACACCGGCAAGCCCTGCACCAATTGGGCACGTGCCAATGCATACGCTGCCATATAGCCCGCGGCGCCCACCTCCCCGGCAATGAGCACGCCGGAATCCCGCAGCGCCTGCTCGATGGTGTCGATGCGCAGGTACACGGCGGGCCAGTGCGCAAGCAAGGCGCGGGCGACCGTGCTCTTGCCCACACCAGGCAAGCCGCCCAGCACAACCAACAGCGGGGCGGATACAGATGCGGGGGCTGCGCTCAATCCACCACCGTCAGCTTGGCCACCGACAGCGCCAGCCACTTGGTGCCGTGGCGCGGAAAATTCACCTGCGCGCGCGCATCGTCGCCCGTGCCTTCGATGGCCAGCACCTTGCCTTCGCCAAACTTGGTGTGGAACACGTTAGTGCCAACACGCAAGCCATGGGACGGGGCCGTCTTCTGCACGGGCACGGGCGGGCTGGCAAACGTCTCAGATTTGATGCCAAAACCGCCTCTAGCGCTTGATCCATAAGCGCCACCAGCTCCTGAATAAGGAGCAGAACCATAGGAATTGCCGGGCGCATAAGACCCGAAGCCCTGTTGCTTGGGCGTGATCCACTTGAGCGCAGCCTCGGGCAGTTCGTCAAAGAAACGGCTCTTGATGTTGTAGCGCGTCTGGCCGTGCAGCATGCGCGTCTGCGAATGGCTGAGGTACAGCCGCTTGCGCGCGCGGGTGATGGCCACGTACATGAGGCGGCGCTCCTCCTCCAGCCCGTCGCGGTCGTTGGCCGAGTTCTCATGCGGGAACAGGCCTTCTTCCATGCCGCCGATGAACACGCCGTCAAACTCCAGGCCCTTGCTGGCGTGCACGGTCATGAGCTGAACGGCGTCTTGCCCGGCCTGGGCCTGGTTGTCGCCGGCCTCCAATGCGGCATGGGTGAGGAAGGCCGCCAACGGCGAGAGGGTTTCGCCCGTGTCGATGTCCACAATGCCGGGCACCGCGGGTTGCAGAGGTTCGTCCAGCACGGGCGCATTCGGGTCGAGCCCCTGGCTGACGGCGCTCTGCGTGAGTGGCGCGCCGTGTTCATCGAGCGGCAACGCCACTGCATCGCGGCCAAAGCCCTCCTGCGTGACGAAGCTTTCGGCAGCGTTCACCAGTTCCTGCAAGTTCTCGATGCGGTCCGCGCCTTCTTTCTCGGTGCGGAAGTGTTCCACCAACCCGGTGGATTCGAGCATCTGCTCGATGATGCCGCGCAGGTTCAGCCCTTGCGTCTGCTCCCGCAGCACATCGACCATGGCGACAAAAGCACCCAGATTGGCGCCCGCCTTGCCCGGCACGGCGCTGACCGCGTCGTGCAGCGAGCAGCCTGCAGCGCGGGCCGCGTCCTGCAACACCTCCAGGCTGCGCGCCCCGATGCCGCGCGGCGGAAAGTTGACCACGCGCGTGAAGCTGGTGTCGTCGTGCGGGTTCTCCAAAAGCCGCAGGTAGGCCAACGCGTGCTTGATTTCGGCACGCTCGAAGAAGCGCAGCCCCCCGTAAACGCGGTAGGGCACGCTGGCATTGAACAGCGCCGATTCAATCACCCGGCTTTGCGCATTGCTGCGGTAGAGCACGGCAATTTCCTTGCGCTCAAATCCGTCGCTGCGCACCAGCTGCTTGATCTCGTCCACCATCCACTGCGCCTCGGCCAAGTCCGAGCTGGCCTCGTACACCCTCACCGGCTCGCCCGCGCCCTGCGTGGTGCGCAGGTTCTTGCCCAGGCGGCGGCTGTTGTGGCTGATGAGGTGGTTGGCCGAGTCGAGGATGTTGCTGAAGCTGCGGTAGTTCTGCTCCAGCTTGATCTGGCGCTGCACATCGAACTCGCGCACAAAGTCGGCCATGTTGCCCACGCGCTCACCGCGAAAGGCGTAGATGCTTTGGTCGTCATCGCCCACGGCGATCACGCTGCCGCGCGCTTCGTAACGGCCATCCACATCGTTGCCGGCCAGTTGCTTGAGCCACTGGTACTGCAGCTTGTTGG
>JBCNOJ010000260.1:0-7428 GCA_039593925.1 Acidovorax sp. | reverse complement strand
GAGGAAGCCCTGGCTTCCTCAGACTGGACCTCCGCATCGGGCGGCACGCGGGTGGCCAGGATCTTGTCAATGGTCTTGCCATCCATGTCCACCACCTCCAGCTTCCAGTCCTCCCACTGCACCGTGTCCGTCACCTTGGGCAGGCGGCCCGTTAGCAGCATGATCATTCCGCTGAGCGTGTGGTAGCGCCCCCGCTCCTCCTCAGGCACCGTCTCCAGGTTCAGCCGGTCCTTGAGCTCCGGCACCGGAATGTGCCCATCCAGCAGCCAGCTGCCATCCTCGCGCTGCAGCGCCCACGACGTCTCCGGATCGCGCGGCTGAAACTCCCCCGTGATCGCCTCGATCAGGTCCTGCAGCGTCACAATGCCCTGCACCTCGCCGTACTCGTCGATCACAAACGCCATGTGCACATCCGACAGGCGAAAGTTGTCCAAGAGCTCCATGCCGGTGATCGTCTCGGGCACATACAGCGCCGTCTGCAGCGGCTGATCGGCCAGGTTGTGCGCCTCATCGCGCAAACGGCGCGACAGCCACTGGCGGGCATTGATCACCCCCAGGATGTTGTCCATGCCCCCGCGCACCACCGGAAACCGCGCATGGTCCGACGCTTCAATGCACTGGAGGTTTTCTTCAAACGGCGCATCCACATCCAGACACACCACATCCCCGCGCGGCACCATCAGCGAACCAATCTGGCGGTCATCCAGACGGAACACATTGCGCACCATGGTGTGCTCATGCGACTCGATCACCCCGGCCGTGGTGCCTTCCACCAGCATCGCGTGGATCTCTTCTTCGGTCACCGGGCTGCCGCTGGTCTCCTTGACCCCCAAGAGGCGCAGCAAAGTGCGCGTGGAGGTGGACAAGAGCAAAACGAACGGCTTGGTCGCCACCGCCAGCAAATTGATGGGCCGGGCCACCAGGCGGGCAAACGTCTCGGGGTAGGACTGGCCAATGCGCTTGGGCACCAGCTCCCCCACCACGATGGAGAAATAAGTGATCAGCACCACCACCAGGCCCGTGGCGGCATAGCTGCCAAAAGGCATGGGCACGCCCAGGGCCTCCAGCCACACGGCCAGCGGCCCGGCCAGGGCGGCCTCGCCGACGATACCGTTCAGGACACCGATGGAGGTGATCCCGATCTGGATGGTAGAGAGAAAACGGGTGGGGTCTTCGCCGAGTTTCACGGCGGCGGCGGCGCCGCTATCGCCCTCATCGACCAGCTTTTGCAAGCGTGCCTTGCGGGCCGTGACCAGAGCGATCTCTGACATGGCAAACAGGCCGTTGAGCAGGATGAGGGCGAACAGTATTGCTATTTCCATACAAAGGGCGCCTTGCGCGCCCTTGGGTGTTGAGAAGCAAACCATTGTACGGAAGGTGCGGCCAACCCCTCCGAGCGCGCTCGTCAGTGCGATGCGCGATGCTGTGTCAGCCCTCTTCAGTGGGCAGACCCGCAGCGTCCCACTCAGGTAAGCCGCCGCGGAACCAGTACACCGACTTGAATCCCTTGCCCGCCGCCACCTTGGCCGCCTTGTACGACTTCCAGCATTCCGCCCCGTTGCACGCAAAGATCACTGGCTTGGCCTTGTCCAGGTTGACCAGCTTGTCCAAGGCCTGAAAGTCGTCCTGACCCGCGTTGAAGGCCACGTCCTTGAGGCTTTTTTCCACATAGGCCGCAAACACCGCGCCCCGAATGCGCTTGGTTTTGAATTCTTTCTCCGTGCGCGTGTCCACCAGCGTGGCGCCCTGAGCCAGAAGGCTTTGGGCTTCTTGCGCGGTGATGCGGTTCACCCCGGGCAGGCTGGTGGGCGTAAACAGGCCCAGTTCTGCCACCCTGCGGTACTCGACGGCCTCTGGCCGCACCGTGGTGGGTGGCAGGCCGCTGGCGGCAGCGGAGGCTGCAAACCACTGGGCCAGGCGGTTGCGTGTTTCGGCCGGCAGGTCCTTCTTCACCACCACCGAGAAACCACCCGGCACGGGCTGTGACGTGCCCAGCACGCGCACATTGCCGGTTTGTGCTGCGGACCACTCGGCCCAGTCCTCCTCGCGCACCACCGTCGCGTCGGTGGTGCCCAGGGTCAGCGCTGAGAGCCCCGCCTGCGGAAATTTCTCGTACTGCACGGTACGAAGGTCCTGAAACGACAGGCCAGCTTCATTGAGCATGCCGCGGGCCATATACGTGTACAGGGAGTCTTGCTGGGGCAGGTACAGCCTGCGCCCCTTCATCGCGGGCATGGCTTCGATTTGTTGCAGGCCCACCAGCAGGTATTTGTCGGATTTTTGGGTGGAGCCCACCAGTTCGTAGCCGCGCTGCAGTGCGGATGCGGCCACCTGGGCCGGGCCGATGAAGATGTCGTAGCCTGCGCTGCGCGTGGCGCGCATCGCGTCGGCCAAGTCCTCGCTGGTGGTCAGGGCCACGGGCTGGCCTGCGGCTTTGGACAGGCCGGACTCAGCGGCCGTGCGCAGAATGGAATGCGCAGCCTTGCGGGCTGTTGGCTCCACAGCCACCATCGCCGTCAACTGCGCGGCCGCCGGGCCTGCAACGAAGCACAGCCCCAGCAGCATGGCTGCGGGGCGGCTGGATGTGTTGTTTTTTGCTGCTTTCATGAGCGCACCTCCTAAGTCCTCCGAACAGCGCAAATATGCCCACAGCACGCGAATCTCCGTACGGATGTTTCTATCGTTTTGCGATTATTACGTTTGTTAACGAAATGTTGCATGCGATGGGAAAGCGATGGACCACAGAATGCACCCAGGTCCTGCCCCCAGCTGCAGGCCTTCCTCTCTGCGGGTGGTGCAACCCCACACCGGGCGCGCCTGCCAGTCAATCCCTCATTTCGGAGATATTCCCCATGAAAGATTCCACGACTCTGCCCCGCCGCCACATGCTTGCAGGAAGCGCTGCTGCCTTGAGCGCACTGGGTCTGGCCGGTTTTGCGGGTGGTGCGCGCGCGCAGCAGGCCGCCGCCACTGCGCCCAAACCCTTGCCCGCCTACGCAGGGTGGAAGACGCCCGAAGCGTTGATCGTGCACAGCACCAGCACGCTGGAAACCCGCCGTTCTGCGTTTGGCACCAGCGTCATCACACCGGCCAACCAGCTCTACGTGCGCAACAACCTGCCCGCGCCTGACGCCGCTGTTCTTGAGAACCGCGACGCGTGGACCGTCAGCCTGGAGGGCGTGAAGAACCCGCGCAGCCTGACGCTGGCCGAGCTCAAGACCCTGGGTGTGGAAACCGTGGCTACCGTGCTGCAGTGCTCGGGCAATGGTCGGGGCTTTTTCCCCAGCAAACCCAGCGGCACGCCCTGGACGGTGGGCGCTGCAGGCTGTGTGGTCTGGAGTGGTGTGCCGTTGCGCAACGTGGTGGCCGCGCTGGGTGGTTTGGCCGATGGTGCTGCCTACCTGACCGGCACTGGTGGCGAGAAGCTGCCCGAGGGTGTGGACCCCCTTACCGTGCTGGTGGAGCGCTCGGTGCCCGTGAAGGCCCTGGACGACGCGCTGCTGGCCTGGGAGATGAACGGCGAGCCGCTGCCGCTGGCGCATGGAGGCCCACTGCGGCTGGTGGTGCCGGGCTACCAGGGCGTGAACAACATCAAGTATGTGAAGCGGGTGGCCTTCACCGCCGCACAGTCGCAGGCGCGCATCATGTCGCACGGCTACCGCATGTCGCCCCCCGGCAGCAAAGCCAGCCCCGACCAGCCGTCGGTCTGGGAGATGGGCGTGAAGTCGTGGATCAATGGCCCGTTGGCCGACAAGGGGCCCCTCAAGCCCGGCCAGGTTCAGGTGCACGGCGTGGCCTTTGGTGGCACACGCGGCATCAAGGGCGTAGAGGTGTCGGCCGATGGCGGCAAGACATGGCAGGCCGCCAAGCTGATCGGCCCGGATCTGGGCCCCTTCGCATGGCGGCAGTTTGCGCTGCCGCTGCGTCTGGAAGCGGGAACCCACGTGCTGACCAGCCGCGCCACCGACACGGCGGGCAATGTGCAGGGTGAAGAGCGCGAGGAGAACGTGGGTGGCTACAACAACGCCAGCTGGCGCGACCATGCCGTTACGGTGACCGTGGCATGACTTTGCTCGCTGCCAAGGCGCTTTGCGCCTTTTGCTGGAAAGCCAGCCCAAGGGTGGCGCCGGCCTGGGGGAGCGCTGGTATGGGGCGGCATCGGACGCCCGTACGTAGCTTGCTGGCTGGGTTGGCGTTGATGTGGGCAGGCTCCAGCTGGGCGGCAGACCCCGCCGAGCTGGCCCGCGGTAAAGAGCTGTTCACCAAGATCCAGCCCTCATGTGCCGTGTGTCACACGCTGCAGGCGGCCGGTGCCGAAGGGCAGGTGGGCCCGGTACTGGATGAGCTCAAGCCCGATGCGGGCCGCGTGCTGCGCGCCTTGAAGGCGGGCATCGGCGTGATGCCTTCGTATGCCGAGCGCATGAGCGAGAAAGACATGCAGGCCGTGGCGCGGTTTGTGGCGCATTCGACGGGCGCGGCCGCCAAGTAAGCGAAGCCGGCGTCTTGAGGGCGCCCTTTGCACCCTTTGCACCCCTTTGCGCGCTGTGTGCGCTGTGTGCGCTGTGTGCGCTGTGTGCGACGCGCGTGGGCCGTTCCTGCCGCATCCTTCGAAGCACTTCGGGGCGCTTCAACGGTGCCGAGCAAGAACGGATTCTCCGGGCGCGCTCGAATGTTTTCGGCGATCAGGCGGCAGTGCGCGAAGGCGTCAATGCCGCTCCACGCGCACTGCCCTTCACCCCCTGAAAAGCAAAGTCCACTTCCGGAACCCGGCCGCTCACGATGTCGGCCAGGGCCTTGCCGGAGCCGCAGGCATGGGTCCAGCCCAGTGTGCCGTGGCCTGTGTTGAGGAACAGGTTGCTCAGGCGCGTGGCGCCAATCAGCGGCACGTTGCTGGGGGTGGCAGGGCGCAGGCCCGTCCAGAACTGGGCCTGGCTTGCATCGCCCGCACCAGGAAAGAGCTGCTCCACGCGCCGCACGATGGCGTCGCAGCGCACCCGGTTCAGGTCGCGGTTGTAGCCGTTCAGCTCGGCGGTTCCGGCAATGCGAAGCACATCCCGGCCCTGCAGGCGGTCGCCGCCGCTTGCGCCGGTGTAGCGCGAGAACACGAGCTTGAACTCGTCGTCCGTCAGGCTCACCTGGAATGCCTTGCTCGCGTCCTTGACCGGCATGGTCACCGAATAGCCCTTGGCCGGATAGATGGGCAGCTGGATGCCCAGCGGCTGCGCCAGCAGCGCGCTGAACGAGCCCATGGCCAGCACAAAGGCATCGCCGCGCACACGCTCGAAGCGGCCCTCGGCATTGGTCACTTCCGCATGGTCGATGCGTCCATCGGCCTCGCGCAGTGCAGTGATGTTGTGGCCCATGCGGAACTGCACGCCCGCCGCCTCGCACAGCTTGGCCAGTTCGCGTGTGAACTGGTTGGCGTCGCCGGATTCATCTTCCGCCGTGTAGGTGGCACCTGCCAGGTGGGGGCGCATGTGGGCCAGCGCGGGCTCGATGCGCACGGCCTCGTCAGCGCTGATCACCTGGCGCTCGCAGCCCAGCGCGCGCATCTGCTCGGCCGGGGCCAGTGCGCCGTCGAATTCTTTGTGGTTGGTATAGAAGTGCAGGATGCCCTGCGTACGCTGGTCGTATTGGATGCCGGTAGCCGCGCGCAGCTGCTGCAATACGCTGCGGCTGTAGGTGCCCAGGCGCACGATCTGTTCGATGTTGTGGCGCGTGCGCGCGGGCGTGCAGTTGCGCAAGAAGGACAGGCCCCACAACCACTG
Organism: Acidovorax sp.; assembly: GCA_039593925.1. Lineage (GTDB taxonomy): Bacteria > Pseudomonadota > Gammaproteobacteria > Burkholderiales > Burkholderiaceae_C > Acidovorax. The sequence goes on along the minus strand of JBCNOJ010000260.1, from coordinate 1,660 downwards.
CCGCATGTCGGCGCGCAGGCGAAACAGCAGGGGTGCATCTTCTTGACCCAGCCACTGCAGCACCTTGAGCGGCGCGCTGGGGTTGGCCCAGGGCTCGGCGTGGCTCACCGATATCTGCCCGCCGTTGGCAAAGCTGGTTTCAGCGCCGGGCGTGCCCTGGCGGTCGATGACGGTCACTTCGTGGCCGAGTTGTTGCAGGAAATAAGCCGAAGTCACGCCGAGCAAGCCGGCGCCGAGAACGATCACGCGCATTTTTGAAGCCTTTTAAGGGTTCAGCGCTTGATGGACGTGCGCTAGCAGCTACTAATTAAATAGCAAGCAGCTGGCGCGCGTTACCAAGCTGCCGCTCCCCCTGTCCTTGGTACCTGAGAGATTCACCGCACGGCCCACATGGCGCACGGTTTGCTCCTTCGGTGCGCCACAACGCTTTTGACAGGTTGGGGCGGCTCTCCAGACGGCTTTGATGAATGGTGCAGTACGGGACCTGAGCGTGTATGGGAGTTTGCGCCTTCGGTGCAGCACGGTGGGCCGGTGTGGCGTGGTCAGGCTGCTCTCCTGCGCGTCAGAGTCTAAGCGCCCGCCAGCGGGGCTGGTGCGTGGAAACACCCTAATGGGCCGCAACAAATGCTGATGCAAAAAAGCCCGGAGGCGTGTGCAAAGTCCTGCACTGCAGCCTCCGGGCTTGGGGCGGCGGCGCGGGGCCGCCTCCGCGTTCAGCGGCGATAGGGATCGTTGGGGCGGCTGTCGTAGCGGTTCGGCACGCCGTCACCGTCGCGGTCCCAGCCACCGCGGTTCATGTGCCAGCGGCCGTCACGTTGCTCCCAGCGAGGCTCGCGGTAGCGATAGCCGGGGCGGGCCTTTTCCCAGTGGCCCTTCACCCACACATGGCGGTTGCCACGCCAGTCCCAGTAGCCGGGCACCCACACCTGGCCGCGGCGCGCATGGGGCACGGCCTCGCGGCGGGGTGGCGGCGGGGCGGGGATGACATAGCCGGGCTGGCCCACTTGCACGGTGACGGTGGCAGGCGGTGCTGCATGTGCGGGGGCCGTGGCACCCATCAGCCCGGCCAGCGCCAGGGCAGCGGCGGCCAGGGGTGCACGAAGCGTCGAAGAGGTTTTGAAAACAGCAGCCATGATGAAACTCCTTGTTGGTCTGGTTTTGCAGCTGGGTCGGCCTCGCAGGGCACGCTGTGCTGCGTGGGCTGTGATGGGTCAGGGCCACATCGTCGGCCGAGGCGGGGCGGGCACGCTGTCGGCCCCGCGCGGTGCGCGCTGTAGGCCGAAATGCCTGCGGCTTGTGCATCCGTTGGCTGCCTGCGCATGTGGCAATGGGTGGTTATTGACGGGCATCAGCGGCGATACGGGTTGTCCGGACGGCGGTCATAGCGGTTGGGCACACCGTCTCCGTCGCGGTCCCAGCCACCGGGTTGCATGTTCCAGCGGCCGCCGTGCTCCACCCAGCGGGGCTGGCGATAGTGGTGGCCAGGGCGGGCCTTCACCCAGTGGCCTTGCATCCACACGTGGCGGTGGCCGCGCCATTCCCAGTGGCCGGGCACCCACACCATGCCGCGGCGGGGATGGGGCACGGCTTCATAACGGGGTGGGGGCGGTGCACGGTGGTATTGCACCTGCACGGGGGCCGGGGTGCGGTATTGGGGGCC
>JBCNOJ010000026.1:0-20752 GCA_039593925.1 Acidovorax sp. | reverse complement strand
GCTCGTCCGGCAGGTGGGCCTTGCTTCGCAGCGGCACGGCGCCGGTGGCCTGCGACCACAGAAAACCCTGGTTGAAGCGCTGGCCACCGAGGGTGACGGGCCTGGCCCCCACCACCCAGTCCACGCCCAGCTCCGGCAGGCGCGCCACCCAGGCGTCGCTCAGCTCCACAGCCGCCTGCCAGCGGGCCGGGTCGGCGGGCTGCGTCTCCCACACGGGTTCAACAAACGCGAATTCAGGCAGCAGCACCAGCTGCGACTGGGCGCTACGGGTGTGGGCGCACAGCGCAGCCCAGGCCGTTTCGAGCAGGGCTGGCTGGCAGGGCAGTTCGCAGACAGTGGCGCGCATGGAAAGGTTTCCCGCCGTCATTGCGCTGCGTCCAGTGCGCCTTGCACCGTGCGCAGCGTGGCGAAGCGGCCTTGCAGCACGGTGGCGGTGCGGGCCTTGATGTCGGCGGCAGTCAGCGTCTGGCCGTCCGGCTGCACCATGTCCCATGTCAAGGTGGCCTCGGTCACGTAGTCCACCGTCCAGCCCAGGTCGGAGACATGGCGGGTGGTGGTCTCGCAGCATTGTTCGGTGCGGATGCCGCTGATGATGAGGCGCTGGATGCCGTGCTGCGTGAGCCACACGTCCAGCCCCGTGCCTACCAGCGCGCTGTGGCGTGATTTGGTGAACGTGGCGGCGGCCTCGAAAGGCGCAAGCCCGTCCAGCGCGCGCACCTGACCTGATGCGATCGCGAACGGGTTTTCGGGCACCTCGGGGCCATCGCTGTGCAGCACCCGGACCACCGGCACGCCACGCTCTGCGCAGCCGTTGATCAGCGCGTTCTGCGCCTGCAGGTAAGCGGGCAGGTTGGCATCGGTGAAATACGGGCGGTGGCGGAACGACTCTTGTGCATCAATCACTATCAGACAGGTTTTCATGGGCTGGAATCCTTTGTGAGGGCGGGAGTGGCGAGGTATGAAGCGGAACTACACGGCTCAATACTCGAACATTTGACTCACATCGTCCGCGCACCTTAAGACCAGAGTCGATCATTTTCAGCCATCTGTAGAACGCGAAAGATCAGCGCCCACAGTGGAGGAACACAAACGGCCCACGTTCTGGGATATTTGGCTTAAAAGGCTTCAAGCGCTTGTCCTGCAAGCGCGAGAAGCTATCAAATCGATAGTGATACGCAAGCCGCCCGGCAAACTGTTATGGTGCCTAGGGTTTCCCCTTGGTTTTTATTCAGCCGTCGCCATCGGATTGCGCGGCTCGGCAAATTCCCGCGCTCACTTCAATCTTCTTTCCTTCCTTACCACCTTTGTGCCATGGCCCGCCGATCCCGCCTTTTTTCGCTGACTGCGTTGGCGCGTGCCTATCAGCGCAACCTCAAGGCCTTGGCCAAGGCCACACGCCCGCCTCGGACCGCCAAGGTGGCGGGCGGCCTGCGCAGCGTGTTGCCTGCCAGCGCGGCGTCAGCCTCGCCTGGCCCGGCTGCCCGCTCGGTGCGCGGCGCGCGGCCAGCCGCCAAGCGCACGCCCGCCAGCGGCGAATGGGTGGCAGGCCTGGCGCGCGGGCCTGCGGGGGCACGGCGTTACCACCTTTACATTCCGCCGGGCCTGGCGCTGCAGCGCGGCGAGAAGCTGCCGCTGCTGGTCATGCTGCATGGCTGTGATCAGACGGGGCGCGAGCTGGCCGCTGTCTCGCGCATGAACCGCATCGCTGCACGCCACCGCTTTCTGGTGCTGTACCCCGAGCAAGAGCGCATGGCCAACGCCCATGGTTGCTGGAACTGGTTCGACCGGCGCAGCGGCAAGGCCGACGCGGAGGCCGCCACCTTGCTGGCGGCGGTAGACCAGGTGGCCGGCACCCATGCGGTTGACTTGGCGCGGGTGGCGGTGGCAGGGCTCTCCGCCGGGGGCAGCATGGCGGTGCTCATGGCGGCGCGTTACCCAACGCGGTTTTGCGCAGTGGCCATGCATTCGGGGGTTGCGCCGGGCACGGCCGAATCGTCCGCCCACGCCATGGCCGCCATGCGCGGGCGGCGCGATGCGCATTTGCCGCCGCCGGCCCCGACTGCGGCGGCGGCTGCCAGCGCGCTGGCGATACCACCGTTGCCAACCTTGCCACCGTTGCTGGTGCTGCATGGCGATGCCGATGGGGTGGTGTCGGTGCACAACGCCGCAGCCACGGCCCTGCTGTGGGCCGAAGCCTTGGGCGCCCGGCCAGGCGCTTTGCGCACGCTGCAGCGCGGCCAGCGCCATGCCATGCGCGTGACGGAGTTCAAGGCGCGCGGCCACACGGTGGTGGCGCTGCGCGAAGTGGTGGGGCTGACCCACGCATGGAGCGGCGGGGCGGCGCGCAGGCCCTACAGCGACCCGGCAGGCCCGGACGCTTCGGCGTTGATCTGGGCGTTTGTGGCGCGGCAGCTGGGGCGCCAAAAATTAGAGTAAAAAGGGCTCTAGCGCTTTCTGGTAAAGCGCTGATAGCTATCAAATCAATAGTTGATGGGGTTCGGTGCCGCTGGCGCACCCCTGTCGCTACACCAGCTGCGCAGCGACCAGTTCCTTCTTCAGGTAGGCATAGAACAGCGGCGCCGCCACCAGCCCGGCTGGCCCAAAAACGGCCTCGGCCACGAACATCACCGACAGCAGCTCCCACACACCCATCTGGGTGCGGCGGCCCACCACCTTGGCATTGATCACGTATTCAGCCTTGTGGATCAGGATCAGGAACCCCAGACAGGCAGCAGCCGTGAGCGGCGACACCGACAGGCCCACGATGGTGATGACCACGTTGCACACCAGGTTGCCCACGATGGGCACCAGCCCGGCAATGAAGGTGAAGGTGATCAGCACCGGCGTGTAAGGCAACTCCATGTTCCAGAGCGGCAGCACAAACAGCAGGAACAGGCCGGTGAGCAAGGTGTTGAACGCCGCGATCCAGAACTGCGCCGCGACGATCTGGCGAAACGCATCGCCAAACAGCACGATGCGCTGGCTGAGCTGCCATGCCAGCGGGCCCTGCGCCACAGACGGGGGGCGCACAGCGGCCAGCGCACCGATCAGCAAGCCCACATACGCAAACAGCACGCCCGCCAGCCAGGCCCGTCCGGCCATCGCCAGCGCGCCTGCCTTGGCGCCCAGGTAGCTGGCGATGATGCGCTGGATTTCTGCCGCACCCTCGGGCAGGTGGGCCGCCATGTCGGCAGGCAGCTTCAGGCGCAGCTCCAGCACCGTGCGCGCCATGTAGGTCATCAGTTCCTGGTATTGCTGCGGCGCGGTCACAAGGTAGCCGCGAGATTGCGTCAGCCCCAGCGCCAGCAGCCCCAGTGGTAGCAGCATCACCAGGCCAGCAGCCGCCACCTGGGCCACACGCACAGCGCGCGGGGACGCTGCAGGCAGCCGCTGCGCGCGGCGCAATCCATACGAGAACCAGCGTGTGAGCGCCCGTGTCAGCAGAAAACCCAGGCACACGCACAGCAGTCCGGGCAGCAGTCCGCACCACATCACCAGCAGCAGCACACCCGCCATCAGCAGGTAGCTGGCCACCACAATGCCGCGAGACGCGGCGCCTGGGGGCGAGGGCAGCAGGGAGGCCGCGGCCTGCCCTGGGGCAGACTCGGTCAACGGGGTGGATGCAACAGGGGCTGGTGTGGGGTGCTGCGCCATGCGCCGGTGCGGGCTAGAAGGAGTGAATGAAAAGGAAGTCGCCGGTCAGCCCACAACCACCGCAGCGCCGTCGCCGCGGGGCGCAATCGTGCCGATGGTGTAGACCTTCTCGCCGGCTGCCTGCAGCGTAGCTGCCGTGGCTTCGGCGTTGGCTGCGTCCACCACCACCACCATGCCGATACCGTTGTTGAACGTGCGGTTCATCTCGGTGTCGTCGATGCCGGCCGTCTTCTGCAGCCAAGCAAACAGCTCGGTCTGGGGCCAGCTGCCCTTCTTCAGGTGGGCGGCGGTGCCGTCGGGCAGCACGCGGGGGATGTTTTCGAGCAGGCCGCCACCGGTAATGTGGGCCAGGGCCTTGATCGGATGAGCGGCCAGCGCGGCCAGCACGTTCTTCACATACAGGCGGGTGGGCTCCATGATGGCTTGCTTGAAGGGCTTGCCGTCCAGCGTGGCGGGGGCGGAGTCACCGGCGCGCTCGATGCACTTGCGCACCAGGCTGAAACCGTTGGAGTGCACGCCGGCCGAGGCCAGGCCCAGCACCACGTCGCCGGGCTTCACATCCTTGCCGGTCAGGATCTTGCTCTTTTCGACAGCGCCTACGGCAAAGCCTGCCAGGTCGTACTCGCCGGCGGGGTACATGCCGGGCATTTCAGCGGTTTCGCCTCCGATCAGCGCGCAGCCGCTCAGCTCGCAGCCTTTGGCGATGCCGCCCACCACGGCAGCGGCCGTGTCCACGTCGAGCTTGCCGCAGGCGAAGTAATCCAGAAAGAACAGCGGCTCGGCGCCCTGCACGAGCACGTCGTTCACGCTCATGGCCACCAGGTCGATGCCCACGGTGTCGTGCATGTTCCATTCGAACGCCAGCTTGAGCTTGGTGCCCACGCCGTCGGTGCCGGACACGAGCACCGGCTCTTTGTAACGCTTGGGCACCTCGAACAGCGCGCCAAAGCCGCCGATGCCAGCCAGCACGCCCTCGCGCATAGTCTTCTTGGCCAGCGGCTTGATGCGTTCGACCAGCGCGTCGCCCGCGTCGATGTCAACGCCGGCGTCTTTGTAGGAGATGGGGGTGGAGGTGGCGGAAGAGCTCATGGAGGGTGCTTTGGTGCTGGTAGGCCCGCTGTGCAGGCTGGAAGCGGGGGATTTTATCCCGGCGGGCTTTGGCCCCAGCCCACGCAGGGAGCGGCACCAACGCCATGCCTCTGCCAGAGCCACAGCGGGCAAAAACGCCTGTGGGCGAATCGCCGTTTTGCCACGCTGTGCGCACTGGGCGCGCCCTGGAGGGCGGTGCGAAGGCGCTGGCGCACAAGGGCGAGGCTGGCACAGACTAAAATCGCCCGTAATGCCGCTGGGTGCTGCTCACTTTTTGTGCAGGCTCCCGGCCACCACGGCAAGCCGTGAGCCCCCACTTCCGTTGCATTGCCGGCCGCAGTCACCTACGGCCGCAAGCCTTCCACCTTCATCTGCTGTGATGCTGCCGCCGATCCTGCCTCCGTCCGCTGATCCCGCATTGACCGCCACGGGCCTGCCTTTGCTGCCGCCCGGGTGGAACGCATGATGCCGATGAAGCAGCTCGCGCTGGACATTGGCCTGGCCACCGGCCCCACCCTGGCGCGGTTTTTTGCCGGCCCGAATGAGGCCGCGCTGCAGCACCTGCGCCTGGCTGCGGGTGATGGCAGCAGCCAGGCCACCCGCTCGCCGGTGCCTAGCTACCTCTGGGGCGAGCCCGGCAGCGGCAAGTCACACCTGCTGAAAGCCGTGCGCCAGGCCCTGCGAGAACAAGGCGCCACGGTGGGCTGGCTGGACCCATCGGTGGCCGAGCCGCCCGATTTCGACGAAGGCTGGGCCGCCGTCGTCATGGACGACGTGCACCTCTATGACACCGCCCAGCAGGCTACCGCCTTCAACTGGTTCGTCAACGCCATCAGCCCCGCCAGCGGCAGCCCGCGCTGGGTGCTGGCTGCAGGTCACCTGCCCCCCGCCGATCTGCCCCTGCGCGACGACCTGCGCAGCCGCCTGGGCTGGGGCCATGTGTTCCAACTGCAACTGCTGGGCGAGGCCGAGCGCCGCGCCGTGCTGCGCCAGGAGGCCGACGCCCGCGGCGTGTTCCTGGGCGACGAAGTCATGGACTACATGCTCAACCGCTTCTCGCGCGACCTGGGCAGCCTGATGCAGTTGCTGGACCAGCTTGATGCCTTTGCCCTGCGCACCCAGCGCGCCATCACGATTCCGCTGCTGAAAACCATGCTGGAGTCGGAATGAACCCGCGCGTTGAACCCGCGCGTCTCCTTTGCCTTTGTGACCCTGAATGACTATTGAATCCCGCCGCCTGCGGCTTGCGCTGTTTGACCTCGACCACACGCTGCTGCCGCTCGACTCTGACTACGAGTGGGGCGAGTTCACCATCCGCATCGGCTGGAACGACCCCGTGGAATTCGCGCGCCGCAATGACGAGTTCTATGCGCACTACCAGGCTGGCACGCTCGATGTGCACGACTACGTGCGCTTTGCCACCGAGGCCGTACGCCAGCGCGGGCCCGAGGCCGCAGCGGCTGCGCACCAGCAGTTCATGCGCGAGGTCATCGCCCCGGCCATCAAACCCCAGGCGCTTGACCTGATCCGCCAGCACCAGGCAGCGGGTGATGAGGTGCTGATCGTCACCGCCACCAACGAGTTTGTGACTACGCCGATCGCCCAGGCGCTGGGCGTGCCGCAGTTGCTGGCCGTGCAGTTGGTGCGTGACGCCAGCGGCTGGTACACCGGCGAGATCGACGGCATTCCCACCATGCGCGAAGGCAAGGTGCGCCGCATGGAACAATGGCTGGCCGAGCGGCAGCTTGGCTGGGCCGACGTGGAGAGCACCTTTTACAGCGACTCCATGAACGACGTGCCCCTGCTGGAGAAGGTGAACCACCCGGTCGCCACCAACCCCGACCCGCGCCTGCGCGCCCTGGCCCAGGAGCGCGGCTGGCGCATACTGGACCTGTTCTCGGCACCCTCCGCCGAGCCCGCCAGCCAGACGGCCTCCTGACCCCTGCGCGCGCAGCCCCCTGATACCTCCCTACCCATGATCAAGAAGTTCATCGACAAACTGCTGGGCAAGTCGACGCCCGGCACCTCGGGCGGCAAGCCCCATTTCGGCAAGCGGGAAGAAGTTCCCGCCAGCGTGCACGGCATCAACCCTGAACTGGTGGACCGCCGCGCAGCCGAGGTGGTGGCCACGCTCAAGCAGGCGGGTTATGAGGCTTATATCGTGGGTGGCGCCGTGCGCGACCTGCTGCTGGGCTTGCGCCCCAAGGACTTCGATGTGGCCACCAATGCCACGCCCGAGCAGGTCAAGGGACTGTTCCGCCGCGCCTTCATCATCGGCAAGCGCTTTCGCATCGTGCACGTGGTGCATGGCCGGGGCCGCGAGCACGAGGTGATTGAGGTCTCCACCTTCCGCGCCTACCTCGACAACAGCGCCGCAGGCCAGGTCAGCGGCAACGAAAAGACCTCCAAAGCGCAACTGGCGGGCATGCAGCACGCCGTGGACGCCAGCGGCCGCGTGCTGCGCGACAACGTCTGGGGCCCGCAGGACGAAGACGCCACGCGCCGCGACTTCACCGTGAACGCCATGTACTACGACCCGGTGAGCCAGATCGTGGTGGACTACCACAAGGGCATCCAGGACGCGAAGAAGAAGACGCTGCGCATGATTGGCGACCCCGCCACGCGCTACCGCGAAGACCCGGTGCGCATCATCCGCGCCGTGCGTTTTGCCGCCAAGCTCAGCCCCCTGGGCTTCACCATCGACGCCAAGTCGGCCGCGCCCCTGGTGCAGTCGCAGGCCCTGCTGGCCGAGGTGCCCCAGAGCCGCATGTTTGACGAAATGCTCAAGCTGCTGCAAACCGGCCACGCCATCGCCACCATCGAGCAACTGCGCAAGCTGGGCATGGCCAAGGGCATCTACCCGCTGCTGGACGTGGCCGTGGAGCGCGCCGACACCCCATTTGTGAAAGCCGCGCTGGTGGACACCGACCGCCGCGTGAACGAAGGCAAGCCCGTGGCCCCCAGCTTCTTGCTGGCCTGCGTGCTGTGGGAAGACGTGCGCAATGGCTGGCAGGAGCGTCTGAACCAGCGCCAGCACCCGCTGCCCGCCCTGCAAGAGGCCATTGACGAAGTGTTCGACAAACGCATTGGCGACGTGTCGGGCCGGGGCAAGCTGGCCGCCGACATGCGCGAGATCTGGGTGATGCAGCCGCGCTTTGAAAAGCGAGTAGGCAACACGCCGTTTGGCATGGTCATGCAGCCGCGTTTCCGTGCCGGATTCGACTTCATGCGCCTGCGCGCCGATGTGGGCGAGGTGAGCGAAGCGCTGGCCGAGTGGTGGCAAGACTTCCAGGCGGCCGACGACGAGCGCCGTGACGACCTGATGGACCAGGCCAAGGAAGAACAAAAGGCCCGCCAGAAGGCGCAGCAGCCGGTGGTCAAGCGCGTGCCGCGCAACAACCCCGCGCCGCGCCCTGCACCTGTTGCGCCCACCGGCGCCAGCGCCACGGTGGATGCCGCGCCCGCCGACGGCGAGGACGTGGAACTGCCGCCCGACGGCAGTGCCCCCAAGAAGCGCCGCCGCCGTCGCCGCAAGCCCGGTGGTGGTGCGGGCGGCGCAGGCGGTGCATCCCCCGGCATGGCCACGGATGCCTGACCACACGGCGTACATCGGCCTGGGTGCCAACCTGGGCGATGCGCCCGCGGCCCTGCGCGCCGCCACCCAGGCCCTGGCTGCGCTGCCGGGCACCCGGCTGCTGCAATGCTCGGCGCTGTACCGCAGCGCCCCGGTGGACGCTATCGGTCCCGACTTCTACAACGCCGTGGCAGCCCTGCACACCAGCCTGCCCCCGCATGAGCTGCTCGCGGCCCTGCAGTCCATCGAAGCGAACGCGGGGCGTGAGCGCCCTTACCGCAACGCTCCGCGCACGCTGGATCTGGACATCCTGCTCATCGATGACCTGGCCATTGATACCCCGTCGCTGACTGTGCCGCACCCCCGCATGCAGGAGCGCGCTTTTGTGCTGCTACCGCTGGCAGAAGTCGCACCCGCCCTGGTACGCGCGGAGTGGATGCAGGCCGTGGGCGACCAGCGCATTGAGCGGCTGGAGGCCGTCTGAAGAATGAGCGGGGCATGCCCCATCCTGCGCGCGGGTGACGGCGGGCCAACGACTTCCCACCAATGGCTTCTGTGATTGGATTGCTATTAAATTAATAGCTTATGGCGCTTTCTGGGTAGGCGCTAGAGGCCAAAATCGTTGTATGGATGCCCCCTCGGCATGTGCGCCTTCTCTTTTCTCGCGGGCTACGCGAATTCAGGCAGGGCCCGCCCTGTCTCGAGCATGGTGATGATGCGATCCACCTGACCTCTCAGGTTCTTTTCCCTTTTGAACTCCTTGATATGGAGCGCCAGATCCAGCAGGGTTTTGTCTTTGGACACCGGCGTGGAGGGGTCTGCGCCACGAGCCAGCAGCGCACCCACGGCCAGATCGCTGCCGGAGGTGACCGCCGTCCGTAGTGGCGTAAGGCGCAGGTCGCTGGTATCGGGAACATTGACGTCGCGCGACAGGCGAATCAGCTCGGGCACGTAGCGGTTGCTGCCCATGCAGATGATGTGCAGTATCCGCAAGGAGTCGTCCCAGGGCGCGTCCACGTCGACCACGCCAGCGTCCAGAATGCGCTGGAACAGGGCGTCGGAGCGCGCGTCCAGCTCGCGCGCATGCAGGTCTATCAGGCGCAGCACCGGCATGTGGTCCTTGGTGGTGGAGTGGATGGCTGCACCCAGATCCAGTGCGGCCATCACAGCCTCGTGGCACCCGGGCCGCCACAGGGCAGCCAACGTCAGCGGCTCGACAGCACCGTATCTCTTCTGCGCCACCAGGGCGTTGTGGTACAGCGGCATGCCCGCCTCGGCCAGCAGGTGCACCATCTCCAGGTCATTCCCTTCGATGGCCAGGATCATCGGGTAGGTGTCTTCCCAGCGTTCGCCCTGCCACAGGGCCTTGGGATCACCGCCATCCGCCAGCCAGCGGCGCACGGCCGCATGGTCTCTGGCCTGTACGGCGGCCTGCAGTGCACGTTGCGAGGTGAGTACTGCCAGTCGTTCGTTTCTTTTCATGGTGCTGTGGCGCTCTGCGATGTTGGGTGGCGGATGCGGTCTGGGACAAGTGAAGGTTGCGTGAAGGATAGGGATGGGAGTCCATGCAACGCGCGGCTTGGCTGTGGCTGTTGCTGCTGCCCTGTGCGCCTTGCGTATGTTGCCGCGTGGGCGCATGCCGGAGGTTGACAACTTGTCCACCGCAAGAGGGGCAGAGTGCGCTGGTGGGACCTTATATTTCTGTGGCTGCAGACGAGGATGCCTTCAGCGCTACCCCCTGGTGGGCGAGTGCATGGCGTGCTTGTCGTGAAGGTGCAGTGAGGGCTGATTTTGACGATCTACTGAGCCGTAGCGGATGCGGAACGGCGACGAACAACGGACAGGAGTGATGATGGATTGGACGAGAGAGCAGCTGTGGAACCGCATGGACGCCTTGGATGCATTCGACTGGTGTGAGCCGGAGCAATATGCCGCGCTGCGCGCCCTTTTTTTTGACGGGGTGCTGTGGCAGGGGGACGAGTATCCGCCCACCTGGATGACCTGCCGAGAACTCTTCTTTCACCCCGTGCAAACGCCTGACCAATGGTCACACATTGTGAATCTGCGTTCGACCTATACCGACGAGGACGGGGTCGCCCAGACGAGTGAGTCGACGGCGGCAAGTTACCGAGCCGAGGCCTTGTCACATTTGTTGGGCAGGGACCACCAGTACTGCGGCATGGACGTTGCCCAGCAACTGGCAATGCTGGAGTGGCTGGGCTGGATGCAGGAAAGCCCATCCTGTGTGGCGTTGGAAGCGTGGGTGAGCGATATCAACTTCTGGTTGAATCCTCAGCCGCGCAACAGTTGGGTGCTGGATGATTGCGACGACAGCCGAAATGCCCACGCACTGCCCTGGCTGTACCACATGCTGGAGCAGGCACCGCTGGTGATGCAGGGCCGCTGGTTGGCCGCTACGGAGAAAGGCTGGTGCTACGAGATCTTTCCGCGCACCTTTCTCCAATCGCTGCAGTCGCTGATGCGCAGGGCCGATAAAGGCAAGGTGCCCCATCGGCCAGGCCTGAACCCACAGCATCGTCAGGACTTCCTGCGGCAGCTGCGCGATGACTTGGTGTCTGGCCAAGGCGGGACTTTGCTGCAGCAAATTTGGGCGATGACCCGACAGCCCTGACGGCCATGGCTCCAAATACGTTGCATTAGAGGCTGATTTCGATGACCAAAACGTCCCAAACTATTGCCGGCATCCTCAAAAAAGCAGGCATCGCCTTTCAGCCCTTGCCCAAAGACTGGGATGGCTCCCACCTGGGCCAGATCTTCCATCACATGGTGCCGGAGCGCATCTGCGAATTTGACCCGAAGTGCATCGCCGAGGCGGCCGACTACGTGGGGGTGCTCCAGGAATTCGCACAGGCCACCCAGGGAGAGTTCACCCCCGAAAGCCCGCGCGCCGAAGGGAGCATAGGGGGCAAGATGGTGCTGGAGTTTCTGCATGCAGGGCAGGCCAACAGCTTCAAGTTCACGCAAGAAGGCCGCTGGGTGGCCGACGGCTTTTACGAGCAACTGCGCAAGTTCTGCAAGAAGCACCTCAGCGGCAGCTACCTGAGCGTAGGCAGCGACTGGGCCACCGAGGTCTACTTGCCGCACAAGGTGATTGCGCAGATCCAGAAGAAGACGCGCTCCTTCGACAGCGTCGAGGCGCTGGTGCAGTTCGTGGTGGAGGGCGCGTCCGAGAGCGACCTGATTTCAGCTGGGGAGAGCCTGCCTTGGCAGTTGAAGGCGGGATACACCCGCGATGGCGAAAGCCTGCTGACGGCGCTGCTCAAGTCAGAGGCCGACATGAACCGCTGCATGATTGCCTATGAGTTGCTCGGCGCTCCGGCACTGCCCAGTCGCTATGGCGAATCGCCCCTGGAATTGGCGCAACGCCTGCGGGGGGTGGACCTCCAAGGCGAGTACGGTGGCGAACCGAAAGCCACGCTGGGCTATGCCGAAATCCGAGAGAAGTGGGGCCAGCGGCTCTGGCACAGCTACCTTCCGGAGTACATGCGCATCATCGATGCGCTGGATGCGGACCTCGCATCCATGCGCTTCTCTGAAGCAGACAATTTGTACGACATCGCCATGTGCCACGCGCCGCTGCTGGACTGCGGGTCGGAGGTCGCGCAAGTGCATTACTACGGATACCACGGCGCATACACCCTGAATTTGCTCACCCAGGGGCCTGGCGGTGGCGCCTTGCATCTGCAGGTTCCGCTCGACCAGGTCGACACGGTGATCGACCTGCTGCGCCGCTATTGCCGCCGCACCTTGTGGACAACGCCCGGCCATGACGGTGCGTGGCTTGTTGCGCACGAATAGCTTGCGGCCCCGGCGCAAAGCCAGGGTGTAACGAACGCGCGGGGATGTCGGGCGGCCGGTACAGGCGGCCCGCCGCTGCGGTCAATGTGCTATGCAAAAAATAGCATCTAGCGCTCTCTGGTAAAGCGCTAGAGGCAGATTTTCGTCGAAATTCTCAATCGACCTTAGCGCCCGACGCCTTCACCACCTGCTGGTACTTCGCACGTTCGGCTGCCATGAAGCTGTCGAACTGCTGCGGCGTGCTGGCCACCGGCTCGGCCAGCAGGGCGCCGAACCGGGTCTTGGTTTCAGGCGCATTCAGGGCAGCCACGAAGGCCTTGTTGAGCTTTTCCAGCACGGGCTTGGGCGTGGCGGCCGGCGCCACCAGGCCCCACCAGGTGTCGATGGAGAAGCCCTTGAACGTGGCCGACAGCGGCGGCACGCCCGGCAGCGATGGCGAGGCGTCGAGCGAGGTCACGGCCAGGGCCTTGAGCTTCCCGGCACGGATGTTGGGCGCGGCAGCGGCCAGGTTGTCGATGTTGAAGTCCACCTCGCCCGCCAGCAGTGCCAGCTGGGCGGGGTTGGCGCCACGGTAGGGGATGTGCAGGGCATAGATGCCTGCGCGCTGCTTGAACATCTCGCCCGCCAGGTGGCCGGCGCTGCCGTTGCCGCCGCTGCCGTAGTTCAGCTTGGCGGGGTTGGCCTTGGCGTAGGCGATGAGGTCGGCCACCGAATTGATCTTCAGTTGCTCGGCCTTGGCGGCGTTAATGACCAGCACGTTGGGCACACGCACCATCTGCGTGATGCCAGCGAAGTCCTTGGCGGCGTCGTACGGCATGCGGCTGTAGAGCCAGGGGTTCACGGCGTGCGTGGCGGTGGCTGCGATGCCGATGGTCAGGCCGTCCGGCGCAGCCTTGGCGATGGCGTCGGCACCGATGTTGCCGCCTGCGCCACCTTTGTTGTCGATGATGACGGTGCCCAGCGAATCACGCACCCGCTCGGCCAGCGCACGTGCCGTCACATCGATGGGGCCGCCGGGGGCGTAAGGCACGATCAGGCGGATCGGCTGGCCTGCATCCTGGGCCCAGACGGCGGTGGATGAGAAGACCGCTGCGGCTGCAGCGGCGCTGAGGAGGAGGTGGTTTCTGCGGTTCATAGGGTGCATTGTGCAAAAAAATCGTAAGAAAGCTTACGAAAACCTTGGGGCATCGTCTTTGAATGCGTTTTCAGGACCGCCCCAATTCCTCCACCAGCATGCCCAGTTCATGCGACGAGCGGATGTCCAGCTTCAAAAAAATGGCCGAGCGGTGCGTGTCCACCGTGCGTGGGTCGATGGGGCGCTCGGGGTCGCGTTGTGTGAGGGCGCGGGCCACTTCCTTGCTGCTGATTCCAGTGGCCAGCAGCGCTGCCACCTCCTGTTGCCGGGGGCTGAGCGCGTTCCAGCGTTCCCGTTGCGCGTGGTGCCTTTGAGCACGCTGTGCTGCTTCATGCGACAGCTGTGCAGCCCTCACGACCGAGGCCAGCAGTGTTTTTTCGTCGCAGGGCTTTTCCAGCCAGTCCACCGCGCCCTGCTTGACGGCGGCAACGGCCGAAGCAAGTTCGCCGTGGGCCGAAAGGAACACGGTCTTGAGCACGGTGCCGCGGCGCTGCATGTCTTCGAACACCTGCAGACCGCTCATGCCGTCCATGCGCAGGTCCAGCAGCACGCAGCCCGGTTGGGAGAAGTCGGCATCGGCCAGGAATTCGGCGCCGCTGGCAAAACTGCGCGGCAGGTAGCCGCCTGCCAGCAGCAGGGCTGCCAGTGAATGGCGCACGCCCTCATCGTCATCCACTATGTACACGGTGGCCGTGGCTGGTGTTTCCAGGGGCTGCTGCGAAGCATCGAAGGGCATGTTGGTAGCTTCGGTCATGGTGCCGGTGCGGCTTGCGGCAACCGGATTTCAAAGATGGCGCCGCCGCCTTCGCGGTTGCGCGCGAGCAGTTCGCCCCCCATGCTCTCGACGATGGAGCGGCAGATGTTCAGGCCCAGACCCAGGCCACCTTCGCGCGTGGTGAAGAAGGGCTCGAACAGACGTTCGGCGATCTCGGGGGGCAGGCCTGGACCACGGTCCAGCACCTGCAGCGAGGCCTGGCCTGCGTCGGCCATGGTGCGCAGCAACAGTTCCTGGGGCAAGGCTTCGGCGCTCTGCCGTGGCATGGATTGCATGGCCTGCAAGGCGTTGAGGCCGAGGTTCAGCACCACCTGCTCCAGCAGCACGCGGTCTGCGCTCACTTGCAGGGGTGCCTTGGTCAGGTCCAGCCGCACGGGCACGCCGTGGCGCCGGGCCTCCGCGCGCAGCAGCAGGCCGAGCGACTGGTCCACTGCGGCATTCAGATCGCAGGGTTCGCGGGCTTCGGGATGCTGGCGTACCCAGCGGCGAATGCGCCCCACGATGTCCGCCGCACGCAGCGCCTGGGTCGATAGCGCAGACAGGCTGTCGTTCAGTGCCTCGGCCTTGCCCTGGGCGGCCAGCGAGCGTGCTGCCGCGGCGTAGTTCACCAGTGCGGCCAACGGCTGGTTCAGCTCGTGCGCCAGAGTGGATGCCATCTCGCCCACCGTGATCACGCGCTGCACGCGCTGCAGTTGGGCTTCGCGCTGCTGCTGGTGCTCTTCGGCGCGCTTCTGGGCGGTGATGTCCACCACCGAGCTGATCCAGCCGATGTGTTGTCCGTCGCCGTCGATCAGCCGCGCGGTGTAGAACATCGTGAACACGTCCGATCCATTGCGGTGGCGCAAGCGGTTCTCGATGCCCTGGGGCGTGGCCTTGCCGGCCAGGGCGGTCTCGCTGTTTTCCCAGTGGCGGTCCAGGTCGTCCGAATGCCAGTACGGGTAAGGCGGCACGCAGCCGATGAGTTCATCCGCGGTGTAGCCGACCATCTCGCACATGGCAGCGTTCACGTAGACGATACGGCCCTCCAGATCGCGCGCGCGCATGCCCACCAGCAGCGAATCTTCCATCGACTGGCGAAACGCCTGGGCCTGCTGCAGCGCGTGGGTGCGCTCGTGCACGCGCTGCTCCAGCTCGATGCGGGCCTGGCGGTTTTCCTGCAGGCGCCGCTCGCGCAGCTGCCAGTACAGCGCACCCAGCACCAGCAGGCCCGAAGCCAGTGTGGCCAGGGCCCAGGCCTGGCGACGGGCCTGGGTCACCACGTGGCTGTCGGCGGTCAGGGTCAGCGTCCAGCCCAGGTCGGGCAGGGGTTCTTCCAGTGCCAGGTATTCCTTGCCAGTGCCGGGCAGGCGCAGTTCCACGCCGGGTTGGTCGCCGCGTTGCAGGGTCTTCCAGGGCACCGGCTCGGGTGTCCAGCGTGCGCCGTATTGCTCATCGCGCTGCACCTGCAGCACCTCGGCCTCGGGCAGGGGGCGGCTTGCCTTGTAGAGCCACGCTGGCACCGAGCCCAGAAAAAGGATGCCGCGTTCATCGGCCAGGAACACCGGGTCTCGCAGCTGGGCCCACGTGTCCACGATGGGCTGCATTTGCACCTTCACTGCCACCACACCGATCACCACGCCGTTGTCGTACACGGGTGCGGATGCGAACAGGCCGGGCTCGCCGGTGGTTTTGCCCACGCCGTAGAACCGACCGGCCAGCCCCTGGAGCGCATCGCGGAAATAGGGGCGGTTGCCATAGTTCTGGTCCATGAACGAATTGGGCGTGGCCCAGTTGCTGGACGCGAGCGTGAGGCCTTCCGTGTCCATCACATACAGCGCGTCAGACCCCGCGTTGGTGTTCACGGTTTGCAGATAGGCGTTGGCGGCATCGCGCAGGCTGCGCGCCTGGGGGTTGTGCAGTAGCGCGGCCACCAGTGGCTGCTGCGCTGCGGTGGCGGGCAGGTAGCTGTAGCGCGTGGCAACGCCACGCAGGGCCAGTGCCTGCACCTCGCCCGAGCGGCGCAGGTTGTCCCATTGGGTTTCCAACTCGGTGCGGGTAGCCCATTCGCCAGCCCCCCACACCAGGGCCACGGCGGCGGCCAGCACCACCGCCACTGGGCCTGCATTGCGCAGGCGCGAGGAGGGTGGGGTGGGCATGCCAGCGGCTCCTGCAGTCTCAGAGGCCGTGTTTGTCGGCCTCTGAGGTGAACGAGTCTGCGTAGAACTCTTCCGGTGGCAACCCGCGGTGGGCGCTGTAGGCGTCCCGCGCCGACTCGACCACAATGGGCGCGCCACAGGCGTAAACCTGGTGGCTGGAGAGGTCTGCAAAGTCGTCCATCACGGCTTGGTGCACAAAGCCGCCCCGCCCTGTCCAGCCGTCTTCGGGCAACGCGTCGGACACCACCGGCACATAGCGCAGATGGGGCATCTCGGCCGCGCGGGCCAACAACCAGTCGTGCATGTACAGGTCGCCCGGGCGGCGACCACCCCAATAGACCACCGTGGGCCGCGTGATCGCCTTGAACTGCATGTGCTCGATGAGCGCCTTGATGGGCGCAAAGCCCGTACCAGACGCCAGCAGCACGATGGGTTTGTCGGAGTCTTCGCGCAGGAAGAAGCTGCCAAACGGGCCCTCCACGCGCAGGATTTCCTTTTCCTTCATGGCGCCGAACACATGGTCGGTGAACTTGCCGCCCGGCATGTGGCGGATGTGCAGTTCCACGCCCGGCGCTTCGGCCTGGGTGTGCGGCGCGTTGGCCATGGAGTACGCGCGGCGTGCACCGTCCCGCAGGATGAACTCGATGTACTGGCCCGCGTGGTAGCGGAAGGTGTCGGCCGCTGGCAGTTGCAGGCGCACCTGCATCACGTCGTCGGATTTTTTGGTGAGCGTGGCCACGCGCACCGGCATCTTCTTGATGGGGTAAGCGCTTTCGTCTGTCACCTGGCGCGATTCGAGCACCACGTCGGTCAGTGGCTGCGCGCAGCAGGTCAGCACCAGGCCTGCCGCTTCTTCATCGGCGCTGAGGGCCTTGGACTGGTGTTCGGTGTGGTGAACGGCACCGCTGATTTTTTTGCACTTGCACGAGCCGCAGGCGCCGTCCTTGCAGCCATAGGGCAGGCCCACACCGCTGCGGATGGCCGCGGCCAGAATGGCTTCGCCCGCATTGGCACTGAAAGCGCGGCCGCTGGGCTGCACGGTGATCTGAAATGCTGCGGGGGTGGCAGCCTCGGCGCTGGTCATGTTGTGGGTATCCTTGCGGGCAAACAATCAATGGGAAGCGGCGGTGTCTCACGGCCTTGATGCCGCGGCGTGCCCGGTGGCACATCGCCGGTTCCCTGAAAAACGGACCGATTTTGCCTTCAAACCAAAACCCCCTCGGCGCATTACCCGCCCGTTTCCGCCGCGAACGCCTGCTGATTGTCGGCTGCGGCGACGTAGGGCAACGTGTTGCACGCAACCTTCAAAGCGGACCTGGCGCAGGGCGCATGCAGGTACTTGCGCTGACATCGAGCCCCGCGCGCGTGGCCAGCCTGCGCGGCCGCGGCATGCGCCCGCTCGTCGGCAACCTGGACGATGCGGCCACACTGCGCCGCTTGGCGGGTGTGGCCACTCGCGTAGTGCACCTGGCGCCGCCGCCCGGCGAAGGTGCGGGCACCGCCTGGTGGCAAGACCCCCGCACTGTGGCGTTGGCCCGCGCACTGCGCTTGCGCAGCTTGCCGGTGTCTTTGGTGTACGCCTCCACCAGCGGGGTGTATGGCGATTGCCAGGGCGCACTGGTGCCGGAAACGCGGGCGGTCGCCCCCGGCACACCGCGTGCACAGCGGCGGGTGAACGCGGAGCGCGCGGTGCGCCATCTGGGTCGAGCAGGCGTGCGGGCCAGCGTGCTGCGCATTCCGGGCATCTATGCTGCGGACCGCGAAGGCGGCACACCCGAAGCCCGCCTGCGCCGTGGTACGCCGGTGCTGTGCGCTGACGACGACGTCTTCACCAACCACATTCACGCCGATGACCTGGCGCGGGCATGCATGGCGGCCCTGTGGCGCGGCCGCCCGCAGCGTGTCTACAACGCGAGCGATTGCACGCAGATGAAGATGGGCGATTACTTTGATCTGGCAGCCGATCTTTATGGCCTGCCTCGCCCGCCCCGGTTGCCGCGCGATGCCGCGAAGGACCAGCTACCGCTGATGCTGCTGAGTTTCATGAGCGAATCGCGCCGACTGAACAACCAGCGGCTGTTGCACGAACTGGGCGTGCGCCTGCGCTATCCCACCGTGCACGAAGGCCTGGCAGGGGCTCGTCAGCAGGGCGCCTGACCGCCGTTGGAGCGGCACACGCCGCCCGGGCCTGGGAAGCGGCCCGGCCCTGTGCGCGGGTAAGTGTTGCCCTGGTTGTCCGTGCAACGAAAGTCGCCGCATTGCGTGAGGCGGGGCACGGGCTGGGGCTTGCCGATGGGCGGAAAAGGCTCTGGAAAGGTGGGTCTGTGGCGAGAGGGAACCACCACCACGCGCGGCTGGTTGGCGCGGGCTTTTTCCACTTCGGCATAGCCCTGTGGGCCCAGGCAGTCCAGATCCACCTGGCGCTGAGCGGCTTCCAGGCGCACTTCCTGCTCGTAGGTGGATCGCGCGATGGCGCTGGCCACCACGTCCAGATTGCGGCGTGATCGCGCACATTCTGGCGAGCGGGCGTAATCCTGCGGCTGTGGGGCTGCGGCGGCTGCCTGGGCGGCGCGAGCGCGGCTGAGTTCGGCGTTGCGCTGTGCATCCGCCTCGGCTGCGGCGGCTTCGGCTTGCAGGCGCTGCTGCTTGCGCTCCAGCGCTTCTGCAGCCAGTTCGCGCTCCAGCCGCAATTCCTCGGGCGTTTGGCGCGGTTGCACTTCGCGCGCTAAAGCGCCCCCCGCGCAAGCGCCGTCGGTGTAAGTCACCTGGCCAGTGCGTGTATCGGTACAACGCACCACCTGTGCCTGGCTGGCGCATGCCCAGCCAGCCACGCACAGCATCACCACCAACGCTGGGAAGGGCGCTAAGCCAAAGCGCGTGGCGATGCGGCGGCGGTGCATGTCAAGGCTCAGGGTTTGTCGAAACTGTTCGACTGCTGGCGAGCGCGCCAATCGTTCGGATCAGGGTTGTAGGCGCCGGGAGACACCTGGCCGGGGCGGTATTGGCGACGACGGTCGTCTTCTGCACGGCGGTCACGCTCAGCCTGTTCGCGGCGGGCTGCATCCCGGGCCTGCCGGTCGCGGCGATCGCGTTCCGCACGGTCCCGCTCGGCCCGGTCGCGCTCTGCGCGGTCCCGGTCTCTCTCGCGATCGTTCCAGCGGTCATCGCGGTCGCGGTAGTCACGCCCACCGTAGTAGGCGGTGGGTGGAGGCGCGCGGTAGACAGGTGGAGCTACGTAAACGGGCGCCGGGTAGTACGAGGTGGATGGCGTGCTGTAGATGTAGCCCGGCTGCTCGTACGTCTGGTAGCGGGGTGGGTCGTAGTAGGGGTCCCCAGGCACGGTGGCGCAGCCGGTGAGTGCAGCGGCACCAAGAACTGTGGCGATCGAGAGGATGCGGGCGGTGGTGTAGGTCATGGCGGTCAGACTCGGGCTGGTAGTGAGGTGTTCCGGCCGTGGGGTAAAGCCCCTGAAAAGCACGCCGGGGTGGTGTTACAACTTCGGAAACTGGTCGGCATGCACCAGTTCCCTTAGCGCCTGGTATACCGCTTTGGTTGACCTGCCGTCTGTAGGCCCGCATGCCGCGCAGCCCACAGGCGCCGCCTGCAAACGCTCAGGCACTATCAATTAAGTAGCTGCCAGCGCTTTTAGAATAAGCGCTAGAGCCAGATTTCATTCACATTTCAGCTGAACTTGCTGCTGAGCCGCCGCGATTTACTTGGGCAGCACGCGGCGAATGGTCTCTGCCAAATCCTCGGCCACGAACTTGGCTACATAGCCATCGGCCCCCACGCTGCGAACATGGTCTTCGTTGGCCGAGCCAGAGAGCGAGGAGTGGATCACCACCGGCAGGCCATGGAAGCGCGCGTCCTGCTTGATGTTGCGGGTCAGCGTGAAGCCGTCCATCTCGGGCATTTCCAGGTCGGTCAGCACCATGGCCACGCGGTCCAGCACCGACTTGCCTTCGGCTTGGGCGCTCCTGGCAATCGC
This sequence comes from Acidovorax sp., assembly GCA_039593925.1. Classification (GTDB taxonomy): domain Bacteria; phylum Pseudomonadota; class Gammaproteobacteria; order Burkholderiales; family Burkholderiaceae_C; genus Acidovorax. Next base: position 583 of record JBCNOJ010000026.1, on the reverse strand, counting down.
GTTGAGGCGGTCCCAGGCTTCCTTGCCCGACTTCACCATTTCGTAAGGCGCATTCAACACCTTCAGCTCTTGTTCGATGAGCGAGCGCGCCACGAATGAATCGTCAGCCGCCAGGATGATGGTGCCGGGCTTGAGCTTGAGCTTGGCGCCGACCTTTTCCTCGGTCACTTCGTGGCCGTCGGACGGCGACACCATCTGCAGGATCGCCTCCACATCCAGCACCTGGGCCAGCCGTGATTCATCGGTGTTGCCGTCCAGCCGCGCAATGCTGGTCACCAGCTTGCCGGCGGCACCGCTGGTCTCGGCCGAAAGCACCTGCTTCCAGTCCAGCCGCACGATGTCTTCCACCGACTCGACGGCAAACGCCTGAGTGGTGCGCGCGTATTCGGTGACCAGCATGATGTTCAGCCCGGTCTGGGGTTTGCAGCCCACGATGGAAGGCAGATCAAGCACCGGAATCACCTGGCCGCGCAGGTTGACCACGCCCAGCGAATGCGCCGTGGTGCCCTCAATGGGGGTGATGCTGGGCATGGCCACGATCTCGCGGATCTTCGACACGTTGATCCCAAACAGCTCGGATTTG
>JBCNOJ010000259.1:0-7434 GCA_039593925.1 Acidovorax sp. | reverse complement strand
CACGAGGGAAAGATGGGTCCCGTCGCACTCTTCGACAAATCGTTTTTACAGTCTCTGACGCTTGACGAATCGGTCTGGTTTGATCACTTCTTTCTGGCCGTCATATGCCCAGTTTTTTATGTCGAAACACTGGCAGATCTGGCTAAAACTAAGCGTTCAAACTCTTCAAGAACCCCTCAGGATGAAGTCCGAATACTTGCAGACAAATCTCCTGTGTTGTCGGGCGCTCCATGCGTACATCACATGGATATGTGTATCGCCAACCTCTTGGGTCACCAAGCACCAAAATTGGGCCAAGTCCCCCTCGCTGGCGGCCGTCCCATAAGAACAAAGGACAACAAGGCTGGGGTTGTGTTCAAGCCCTCCCCTGAAGCGGAATCGTTTGCTCGTTGGCAACGTCACGAATTTATGGAGGTCGAACGCGATACAGCGTCCGCATGGCGGGCAATGCTCTCTAGCTTGAACTTGCCCGAGGTCGCTCAAAGAATGAGGGCACTCGGTGTCACACCAAAAAATTGCAAATCTGTCAAAGAGGCATGGGGACTAGCTCACGGGCTCATGCACTCACAAGCTGCTCCATTGGAGCAAATCGGTCTGCTCTTTGAATTTGTTCATGTACCGGTCCATCTTCAGGGGGAAATTCTCCATCGCTGGTCTTCTGCAGGCTTCCCTCCACTTGCCAACTACGCACCCTATGCAGCGCACGTTCTGAAAGTTGAGATGTTTTTTCAGATAGCTCTGGCAGCCAACCTGATCTCTGCCGATCGAGCATCGAATCGGGCCGATATTGCGTATCTCTTCTATCTGCCGTTTTGCAACTTGTTTGTTTCGGGCGATAAACTGCACAAACTATGCACCCCACCTTTCTTGGCCCCAGCCCAAGACTTCATATGGGGTCCTGATCTGAAAGCTTCGCTTTCAAGCATCAACTCTGAACTCTCCTCAATCCCCCAAGAGGAACGCGAGCAAGGTCTTCACAAAATCGCGCCGAGACCCCGTGGAAATGCCAGCAACGTAGTTGTATCAATGTGGGAAAAGCACTCCCCAAAGAGAGGAAAGCTCCTGCTTGAGGAGCCCATTGATCCGACAGCGGAGCGCAAGCTAGTGGAAGAACTTAAAAAATATTCGGAGGCGCCAACTGCGCCGGACGTAGCACAACTCCCCAGCGAAAAGTTGGATAACCTAGCGCTTGAGAGGCTGGTTCCCGCCAGGAAAGGCTCTTGGTGGCTCCTTCCAAAAGCGATGGTCGAACAAGAACAACAGGGGAAATAGCTTTCCAGCGTCAAGCTGCAGGCTTATGAAGCGCAGAGTGCCGACCGACTCTACGGTCAGAGCGCAGATAGGGGTACCTTGCAAATTGATCACGAGATGATCAATTTGCAAGGATCTGAGGAGAGCACCGGAATAAGCTCCCTCATGTAGTACTCAGGCAATCGAAGCAGCTGCCCCCCCCTTCAACCCCAACATCCCCCGCGCCTCCTGCGGCGAAGCCACCTCCCGCCCCGCATTGCGCGCGTACTGCGCCAGCTGCTCAATCAACGGCCCGTTCGAATCCGCCTTGGTCCCATCCGGCAGATAGAACGTATCTTCCAGCCCCGTGCGCAAATGCCCGCCCAGCTCGGCCACGCGCTGGTGTACGGGCCAGATCTCGCTGCGGCCGATGACGGTGGCCTGCCAGGGGGCGTCCTTGATCTTGAGCTTGAGCAGGATGGGCAGCAGGTCGGGGGCGGCAGGCATGCCGGATTCGACGCCCATCACAAAGTTGTATTCGGGCAGGCGCTCGGTGTACATGCCGGTCTGCACATACATCTCCACGCAGCGCACGATGCCCACGTCAAAGCATTCAAACTCTGGCAGCGTGCCCGTCTCCAGCATCACGTCGATGAAGTCCTTGACCTTGGCGGGCTGGTTGTCGAACAGCATGGGCGGCCAGGCCCAGGTGCCGTTGCTGCGCACCTTCAGGTAGTTGAGCGAGCCGGCGTTGCACGCGGCCATCTCGGGGCGGGTGGCGCGCAGGCAATCGAGCGGGCCCTGGTAATTGGGGCCGACCACGCCGGTGGTTTGGTTGATGATCAAACCCGGGCAGGCCTCGCGCATGGCCTGTACGCAGTCGCGCGCCACCTGCGGGTCCCAGCTGGGCAGGTGGCCTTTGCCGGGCTCCTGGTTGCGAAAGTGCACGTGGACCACGGCCGCGCCTGCGTCATAGGCGCGGCGGGCTTCTTTTGCCAGTTGCTCGGGCGTGACGGGCACGTGGTGCTGGCCGGGGTCGGTCAGCACGCCGGTGATCGCGCAGGTGATGATGGCTTTGTTGCCGTGGTCAGCACTTTGCATGGGGTTCGTCCTCTCACTTCAACGGTGTTGGGTTCAGTACGATGGCTGCAAAACGGACGCAGCCTGGGCCAGGGATGCCGAGCAAGGGCCGCCCCGCAGTGATGGCATCGTCCCCCTTCCCGCGCACAGCGCGAGAGAAGGGGGAAGGCGCGCAGCGACTCAGGGGGTTGGTCACACGATTCCGAGCTGCTTGGCAGCCAGGTCTTTCATGATTTCTTCCGCACCGCCGCCGATCATCATGACCTTGACCTCGCGGTAGATGCGCTCGCTGACGGTGCCGCGCATGAAGCCCATGCCGCCCAGGATCTGCACGGCCTGGTCGGCGCAAAACTGCATGGTTTGGGTGGCGTGGTTCTTCAACATGCACACCTGCGCCACCCACTCGGGTCCGGTACGCCCCGCGTCGGCCTGCGCGGCCACGGACTCGCACCACGCGGCGGTGGACTGGATGCGCATCTGCATGTCCACCAGCTTGTGGCGGATGACCTGGTGCTCGACCAGCGCGGCGCCAAAGGTCTTGCGCTGGCGGGCCCAGGCCAGGGCCTCGTCGTAACAGGCCTCGGCAAAGCCCAGGGCCGAGGCGGCCAGGCCAAAACGCTCACCGTTGAAGTTGGCCATGATGATGCGAAAGCCCGCGCCCTCTTCGCCCAGCAGGTAGCGGGCGGGCACACGCACATTGTCGAAGCGCAGGTGGGCGGTGTCGGAGCAGAGCCAGCCCATCTTGTCGAGCTTGCTGCGCGACAGGCCCGCGCTGTGGCCGGGGATGAGCAGCATGGAGATGCCTGCGCTGCCCTTGCTTCCGGCCTCCCCGGTCCTCACCGCCACCGTGATCCAGTCCGCGCGCATGCCGGAGGTGATGAACACCTTTTCGCCGTTGACGATGTAGTCATCACCCTCACGCCGCGCGGTGGTCTTGAGCTGGGCTACGTCGGACCCGCCACCGGGCTCGGTAATCGCCAGTGCGGCAATCTGCTCGCCTGCCAGCACGGGCGGGATGACCTCGGCACGCACCGCGTCGCTGCCATGCGCCAGCACGGGCGGCAGGCCGATGTTGTGCGAGAGCAGGCTGGCCAGCACACCACCGCTGGCCCCGTGGCGGCTGAGCGCGCGCCACAGCGGCAGGCGCAAGGCGTGGCTGGCGGGCGTGCCGCCGTACTGCTCGGGGTAGCCCAGGCCCAGCAGGCCCAGGTCGGCTGCGCGGCGGTACAGGCTGCGAGGGAATTCACCGGCCGCGTCCCACGCACCCACATGCGGCGCGATCTCGGTGCGGGCAAAGCGGGTGACGGTGTCGGTGAGGGCGGCGCGGTCTTCGTCGCTCACAGCACTTGCATCGGATCCGGCGGTCATGCGGGCACTCCTTGCGTGGCGGGTGCAAAGCGGGCCAGCACCTGGCCGGGCGATACCTGCTGGCCGGGGGCCACCAGCAGCTCGGCCACCGTGGCGGCTGCGGGGCTGGCCAGGCTGTGTTCGAGCTTCATGGATTCGATGACCACCACCGTATCGCCCGCCGCCAGCGCCTGGCCTGCAGCCACGGGTATTGCGACCACCTTGCCGTTGAAGGGGGCGCGCAATTCGGTGGCGCCACCGGCGGCGCCCGCGCGGGCTGCGGGCTCCCACGAGGCGTCTTCCACCCAGCCGTCCACGCCGCCGGTTTGCCAGTGCCAGCGCCTCTGGCCCACCGCCACGGAATACACACCGCGCTGGGGCAGTTGCAATGTCACAGGTTCTGCCCCGGCCTGCTCCACCTGCAACCGCCCACCGCCCAGCTCGCGCACGGCAATGGAGTGCACCTCGCCCTGGTGGCGCAGCCGAAGGGGCCTGGCCATGGCACAAGGCAGGTCCGACATCGGATTTGAAGCAAAAATGGCCGATAGCGCAGAAGGAATATGCGCTGACAGCTCATTATTTGATAGCAATTTCTGCAATTCCTGGGCGTGCTCCGCCAGGAACGGCACCAGCGCCCGGCCGCTGGCAAACACGGGGTGCTGCAAGCAGGCCGCCAGAAACGCGCGGTTGGTGGGCAGGCCCAGCACGCGGGTGCTGTGCAACGCGCGGACCAGCGCGGCAATGGCCTCGGCACGCGTGGGCGCATGCACGATGAGCTTGCCCAGCATGGCGTCGTAGTGGGGCGTGACCTCCGCCCCCTCCTCCAGCGCGTGGTCAAAGCGCAGCGCGCCCGGCGCAGCCCGTTCAAACGCGGTGGCGGGCGGTGCGCTGAACTGCAGCACGCGGCCGGTGTGGGGGCGGAAGTGCGCGTCTTCGGCACACAGGCGCACCTCAATGGCGTGGCCTTGCAGATGCACTTGGTCTTGAGTGAGCGGCAGCGGTTCGCCGCGCGCCACGCGGATTTGCCATTCCACCAGGTCCAGCCCGGTGAGCGCTTCGGTCACCGGGTGCTCCACCTGCAGGCGGGTGTTCATCTCCATCAGGTAGAAGTCTTCACCATCCAGCAGAAACTCCACCGTGCCCGCGCCTACGTAGCCAGCCGCCTGCGACAGCGCCACGGCGCAGGCGCCCATGCGTTCGCGCAATGCGGCATCCACCGCTGGGCTGGGTGCCTCTTCAATGATTTTCTGGTGGCGGCGCTGCACCGAGCAATCGCGCTCGCCCAGGTGGATGCACGCTCCGTGGGCGTCGGCAAAGACTTGCATCTCCACATGGCGGGGCTGCAGCAGTGCGCGTTCGATGAGCAGGTCGCCACAGCCAAAGCCCGCCAGCGCCTCCGACCGGGCGCTGGTCAACGCGGCAGGCAGCTGCGCGAGGTCAGTGACTAGGCGCATGCCGCGCCCTCCTCCGCCTGCCACGGCCTTGACCATTAGGGGTGCGCCGATGCGCGCTGCCTCGGCGGCAAAGCGTTCGTCACGCTGGTCGTCGCCTGCATAGCCGGGCAGGCAGGGCACGCCCTGCGTCTGGGCCAGTGCCTTGGCGCCGGACTTGCTGCCCAGCGCACGGATGGCAGCGGGTGGCGGGCCGATCCACGCCAGGCCCGCATCCACCACGGCCTGGGCAAAGTCGGCGTTCTCGCTGAGGAAGCCATAGCCGGGGTGCATGGCATCGGCGCCGGTGGCACGCGCTGCAGCCAGCAGCTTGTCGGTGCGCAGGTAGGTGTCGGCGCTGGCCGCGCCACTCAGCGCCACGGCCTGGGTGGCTTCGCGCACATGCAGGGCATTGGCATCGGGGTCGGAGTAGACGGCTACCGTTTCGATGCCCATGCGATGGGCGGTGTGGACGATGCGGCGGGCGATCTCGCCGCGATTGGCGATGAGGATTTTTTTCATAGGCTGAGCCCTCGCGGCTCCATCGCCCGCCTGCACGCTGCGCGTGCACGGGCAATCTGCTTCGCCATGCCTGCGGCATGAACAGCCCGATTGGCAATGAGGACTTTCTTCATGAATTGGCACTCCACGGCGGCGCCTTGCGCGCAGCAAACGCCGCCAGCCCTTGCGGCGCCTCAGGCCCGCGCAGCGCTTGCGCAAAAGCCATCGCCGCCGCATCCAGCAGCGCGGGCAATGGCGTCTCGGCCTGGGCCATCAACAACCGTTTCGTGGCGGCCACGGCCCGCGGCGCGGCGGCGGCGTGGCGTGCGATGGCAGCTTGCACAGCAGCCTGCATGTCGCCAGCCACCACCTCATCCACCAACCCCGCACGTTGAGCCGTTGCGGCATCCCAGCGCTCGCCCGTCAACAAACACCGCCGCGCTGCCGCTTGACCCAGGCGCCGCACCACGAACGGCGTGATCTGCGCGGGCACGATGCCGAGCGTGACCTCGGGCGTGGCGAACTGCGCGCCGCTGTGGGCCAGCACGTGGTCGGCACAGCACACCAGACCAAAGCCGCCGCCCATCGCTGCGCCCTCCACTGCCACGATGAGCCACTGCGGCAGCGCACACAGGGTCTGCAGCAGCGTGCCGAATCGGCGGTTCAGTGGCAACAGCGGGTCGGATGCGCCCGCAGACAGGGGTTGGCCGATGGTCTTGGCAAAACCGCCCAGGCTGCCGCCCGCACAGAAGTGCCCGCCGGCACCCCGCAGCACCACGCAACGCAAGTCGGCATCGGCCGCTGCCCGTTCACACGCAGCCAGCAGGGCGTCCACCATGGCTTCGGACAGTGCATTGCGGCTGGCCGGGTCGTTGAGCGTCCAGGTTTCCACGCAGCCGCTGGCCAGCGGCACGCGGTCGATCAGCAGCGAATCAGCCATGTCAGTGCACGGGTCGCTTGGCGATGCCCATGAGCTTGGACAGGATGCCGAGCATTACCTCGTCGGCCCCGCCACCAATCGACGCCAGCCGCCCGTCGCGGTACATGCGCGAGACCTTGTTCTCCAGCGTAAAGCCCATGCCGCCCCAGAACTGCAGGCAGGTGTCGGGCACCTCGCGGTTCAGGCGGCCGGCCTTGAGCTTTGCCATGCTGGCCAGCTCCAGCACGTCCTGCCCGTTCACATACAGGTCGCAGGCGCGGTAGGTGAGTGCGCGCAGGGCTTCGACCTCGGTCTTGAGTTCGGCCAGCTTGAACTGCACCCACTGCTGGTCGGCCAGCGTGCTGCCAAAGAGCTTGCGCTCCTGCGCGTAGTCGATGGTCCACTGGATGCAGTGGTTCAGCGATTCGAGCGTGCTGGCGGCGCACCACAGGCGCTCTTCCTGGAACTGCTGCATCTGGTAGATGAAGCCCTGCCCTTCGGCGCCGATGCGGTAGCGCTGCGGCACGCGCACCTCGTCAAAATAGATCAGGCCAGTGTCGCTGCTGTGCATGCCGATCTTGCGGATCTTCTGTGCCACCTCGATGCCTTTGGTCAGCTTGCCGCCCGGGCCATCCCGCATGGGCACCATCACCAGGCTTTTGTTCTTGTGCACTGGGCCTTCGCCTGTGTTCACCAGCATGCACATCCAGTCGGCCTGCAGGCTGTTGGTGATCCACATCTTCTGGCCGGTGATCACGTAGTCATCGCCGTCCTTGCGCGCCACACTCTTGATGCCCGACACATCGCTGCCCGCCGCCGGCTCGCTCACGCCGATGCAGCCCACCATGTCGCCCGCAATCGAGGGGGCCAGAAAGTTGCGCTTGAGTTCGTCACTGCCGTAGCGCGCCAGCGCCGGGGTGCACATGT
>JBCNOJ010000258.1:0-7352 GCA_039593925.1 Acidovorax sp. | reverse complement strand
TCTTCGCGCACATCGAGCAAGGCGATTTCCTGGCGGGCGAGCAGGGCCTCGCGAACCTGGTGGAGCGAAGTCTGGGGCAGGGCGGTAGCGGTCATGGTCTTGGTGTTGGGTCGGACCGGCTTCAGGCAGCCGGTGCAGGGTTTTTGGACAGGTCCCAGAGGTTGGGCAGGGTGCTGTTGCTGTAGCCCGAGATGAACGGCTTGCGCGTGCCGTCCTCCAGGTACACGCTGCGCTGCACCGCGCCGATGTTGGCGCCGTACACGTGGATGCTGATGGAGGTGCGGCCCTCCCACGCATTGCTCACGCGGTGCACATCGCCTATGGCGGGGTCGTTGGGCGAGACGGCCTCCACCTGGCCCGGCTGCAGCCGCACGGGCGCGCCCTGTGGCGTCCAGCGGCCGTCGGGCGCGCGGGCATAGGCCTGCGAATCCTCGGCGCCGCGCAGCATGCCGATCAGGCCCCACACGGTGTGGTCATGAATGGGCGTGGCCTGGCCGGGGCCCCACACAAAACTCACGACCGAAAAGCGCCCCAGCGCGTCGGCATGCAGCAGGTACTGCTGGTAGCGCTCTGGGTGGGGCTGGGCATAGGTGTCGGGCAGCCAGTCGTCGTGGGCCACCAGCGCGCCCAGCAGAGTGGCGCCCTGGGCCAGGGTGTCGGGCTCGGGCAGGCGCTGCTCCACCAGCGCGGCCAGCTGCTGCACAAAGTGGCGCAGGCGGGCGGTGTTGGGTGCGGGGGCGGTTGCAGATGGGGAAAGGGAAGGGGCGGCTACGGATGTCATGGCCTGTATTGCACCAGCGTTCGCTGGGGCGGCATGCGGAAAGTTTTGCATATGCATCTCCGTTTTTCTTCGTTCTCTTTCGGGGGCGGGCCGTCTTCAATGTGGGTGGTGCGGTGAACGCCATCGCAGTGGTCTTCTTCCACTTCTTATCCCGTCATCCATCCAACCATCTATCCATCCATTCCACGAGGTGAGGTCATGAACAGCAAAGGGTCTATTTTGGGGGGAGGCGCTGCGCCCTGGTCGCGCCGCCAGGTTTTGCGTGCCGCCGGTGCGGTCAGCGTGGTGGGCGGCGCGGGGCTGGTAGGTAGCCACGTGCTGGCCGCGGGCAAGCTGCGCGAGGTGAAGCTGGCGTGGAACGCCAACGCCATCTGCCTCTCTGCAGCGCCTTTGGCCATCGAGCGCGGCATTTTTGAAAAACACGGTCTCAAGGTCGAGCTGATCAACTTTGCGGGCTCCACCGACCAGCTGCTGGAGACCATTGCCACTTCCAAGGCGGACGCAGGTCTGGGCATGATCCACCGCTGGATCAAGCCGCTGGAGTCGGGCTTTGACGTGAAGCTGGTGGGCAGCTCGCACGGCGGTTGCTCGCGCCTGGTGGGCTACGAGGCGGCGGGCGTGACCAGCCTGCAAAAGCTCAAGGGCAAGACCATTGCGGTGTCGGACCTCAACAGCCCCGGCAAGAACTTCTTTTCGGTGCTGCTGACCAAGGCCGGGCTGAACCCCGAAAAGGACGTGACCTGGCGCCAGTTCCCCGGCGACATGCTGGGCCTGGCGGTGGAAAAAGGCGAGGCCCAGGCCATTGCCGACGGCGACCCCAACCTGCTGCTGATCCAGCGCCGCACCAAGGGCCTGGTGGACCTGGCGTCCAACCTGTCGGGCGAATACGCGGCCAAGACCTGCTGCGTGCTGGGCGTGAGCGGCGCCATGGTGCGCAACGACAAGGGCACGGCAGCCGCGTTGACCCGCGCCATCATCGAGGCGTCGGACTTCGTGGCTGACAACCCCAACGAAACGGCGCGCATCTTCAGCCCGTATTCCAAGGTGCCGCAGGAGGACCTGCGCGCCGTGCTGGGCACGCTCACGCACCGCAGCCACCCGGTGGGCACAGCGCTGCGGCAGGAGATCGAGTTCTATGCCCGCGACTTCAAGCTGGTGGGCGTGCTCAAGCCCGGCACCGACCCTGCGCGCTTCGCGGCCCACGTCCACGCTGACGTGCTGGTGTAGCAAAGGGCACCCCCCTGAGTCGCTGCGCGCCATCCCCCCGCTCTCGCAGTGCTTCGCATTGCGGGCAGGGGAACGCAGCCCTCGCTGCGGGGCGGCCCTTGCTCGGCAGCCCTCGCATGGGCCGCGCCCACCTCGCGCGGCTATGGCCAAACATTCACCGTGATGAATGAATACCACTGGACCTGAATCGATCTGACTGGACCCGACTATGAGCACTGTTGCCGACAACATCCTGGGCGCCCCGCCGGGCATCAGCCCCAAGCCCTCGCAGCCCCCGCTGCGTGCGCCCAGCCCATCATCCGGTGCGCCCCATGCTGCGGGTGCGCAGCCTGCCACCGCGCCCGACTTCAAGGCGGCCAAAGCGGCGCTGGGGTTCTGGTGGGTGGGGCTGGCCGCCGCCGTGGCCTGGGCGGGGCTGGCCCTGCTCACTGGGCTGTGGCCCAACAAGCCGGCGGGTTTCAGCGAATGGGCGTTTACCGAAGAGTTCGCCTGGGGAGCGGGTGGCGTTGCGGCGCTGTTGCTGGCGCTCACGGTGTTGGCACGCCCGCTGGCTGCCGTGGTGCGCCGCGTGCGCGCGGCCGGGCCCTGGCTGGTGGCCATTGCCGTGGGCCTGGCGGTGTGGGAGGTGTTCACCGCCAAGCTGGGCACGTTGCCGCCGCCATTTTTTGCACCGCCCCAAAGCCTGGTGGAGGTGTACGTGACCGACTGGGCGCGTCTGCTGGAGAGCGCGGGCGCTTCCATCCGCCTGCTGGCACTGGGCATTGCCATCGGCGCAGCGGCGGGTTTTGTCACGGGCGTGCTGATCGGCTGGTCGCGCCAGGCCAGTTACTGGATCCACCCGGTGCTGCGCATCCTGGGCCCGGTGCCCACCACCGCGCTGCTGCCGGTCAGCTTCTATTTCTTTCCGTCCAGCTGGTCCACCGCGATCTTTTTGATTGCGCTGGGCACGGCTTTCCCGGTGGCCATCCTCACCTGGTCGGGCGTGGCCGGGGTGCACAAGAACTTTTATGACGTGGCCCGCACCATGGGCGCTTCGCCCTGGTTTCTGGTGCTGCGCGTGGCCATCCCGGCGGCGCTGCCACAGGTGTTTGTAGGCCTGTTCATGGGCCTGGGTGCGGCGTTCTCCACCCTGGTGGTGGCCGAGATGCTGGGCGTGAAAGCGGGCCTGGGCTGGTACCTCACCTGGGCGCAGGGCTGGGCGGCATACCCCAACATGTATGCGGCGCTCATCGTGATGGCGCTGTTGTTCTCGGGCGTGATCACGCTGCTGTTTGTGCTGCGCGACAGGGTGCTGTCGTGGCAGAAGGGGGTGGTGAAATGGTGAGTTCCGCGACGGTTCCCGAAATCTCTACGGCGGCCCGTGTGAACGGCGCACGCATTGACGTGCGCAATGTCAGCCACTGGTTTGACCTGCCCGCAGGCCCGCTGCACGTGATCGACGAGCTGGATTTGTCCATTGCACCCGGCGAGTTCGTGGCCCTGCTGGGCCCCAGCGGCTGCGGCAAGAGCACGCTGCTGCGCCTGGTGGCGGGGCTGGAGCCAGCCACCACCGGCGAGCTGCTGCAGGATGGCGCCCCCATCACCCAGCCCGACCCGTCGCGCATCGTGGTGTTTCAGGACCCCACGCTGTTCCCTTGGCGCACCGTGTGGGACAACGTGGCCCTGGGCCTGCAGGCGCGTGGCATTCTCAAATCGCAGCGCCACCGGGTGGACGAAGCGCTGGCCCTGGTCGGCCTGCAGGACTTTGCCAAGGCCTTTCCGCACCAGCTCTCGGGCGGCATGGCGCAGCGCGTGGCCCTGGCGCGGGCGCTGGTCAACGACCCCACCTTGCTGGTGCTCGATGAGCCGCTGGGCAAGCTCGACTCGCTCACGCGCCTGTCCATGCAGACCGAGCTGGTGCAGCTGTGGCAGCGCGCAGGCTTCTCAGCCCTGCTCGTCACGCACGATGTGGAAGAAGCGCTGTTCATGGCGCAGCGCGTGGTGGTGTTCTCTGACCGGCCTGCGCGCGTCAAGCAGGTGCTGGTCAACGACCTGCCGTACCCGCGCCACCGGGGCGACCCACGCCTGGCGGCCTTGCGCCACGAGGCCCTGGCGCTGCTCGGCCTGGACGCCAGCTGGTAGCGGCCATCTTGTCGGTGTTTGTGTTGCCGCCCGAGGTGCTGGGCGGCTTGCTCGAAGCGATGCAAACCCTGCAGCAGGGCGTGCGCAGCGTGCTGCACGCCGTGGGCCTAGCGCCGGAGGTGCATGGCCAGCCCGCGTGGCCGTTTGCGCAGCGGTTGGCCGCAGAGATGCTGGTGGTGGATGCGGGCCACGCGCGGCGCCTGGCCCTGTCGCTGCTGTGCGTGTGCGCGGCGCTGCTGGCGGTGGGGGTGTCTGCCGCCTGGCGGCGTGCGCGCAAGCCGCTGTGGTGCGTGGCCGTCGCCCTGCTAGTGTTGGCACCGTGGCCCCAACGCCATCTGCTGCTGGCGCCTGCGGTGGCCACCAGCCTGCACCAGTCTCCCACGGGCTTCACTGCGCAGGGCATCGTGCGTGGCCAGGCGGTGTACCAGCAGCACTGCGTGCGCTGCCACGGCACCAATGCCAATGGCGAGGGGCCGGACGCCGCACAGCTGGCCATGTGGCCGCCCAACCTGAACGGCGCCCTGCTGTGGAAGCGGCTGGACGGCGAACTCTTCTGGCATGTGCGCCATGGCATGCAGGGCCGCGGCGGCGTGCAGACCATGCCTGGCTTTGACGCCACACAGCTCACCGACGTGCAGGTGTGGCAGGTGCTGGCCTACCTGCAGGCCCACGCCGCAGGCCAGATGCTGCGCGAATCCGGCACGTGGGACCGGCCCGTGCGCCTGCCCGATGCGTTAGTGGACTGCCGCCACGGCGGGCGCCGCAGCTTGCGCAGCCTGGCGGGCCAGCGCCTGCGCATTGCCGTGCCAGCGGTGGAACCCGCTCAACGCCCGCTGGAGGAAGACCCGCGTTTGGTCACGCTGCTGGTGCAAGCGCCGCAGAGCCCACCGCACCGTGCCGTCGCTGCAGGTGCAGGGGATGCCGTGGATGCCGTGGGCCCAGCGCCCGAGTGCGCATCTGCCGACCCACATTTGTTGCCCGCGCTGGCCCTGGTGCTGGGGCAGGGCATTGCCACCCCGGGCGATGCCTCTGCAGCCTGGGCGGCCACGGCGGGCTATCAGCTCATCGTGGACCGCGCGGGCTGGCTGCGTGCAAGGGGCTTGCCCGGCCAGGCCGCCTGGTCTGAGGACGACCTGGTGTGCCGCTCCACCCTCACCGCCACGCCCCGGCAGCAGCAGGCAGGGCCTGCTTCATCGCCCCCCGCCGATGGGCTGGACGCACTCATTCGCCGCATGGACGCAGAACCCGTGCGGCTGGTGCGCGGCGGGTTCCCCCATTGATGCGGATTGGCGCTGCCAGTTACTCACTATTTGATAGCTTCTGGCGCTTGATGGATAAGCGCTAGAGGCCAATTTGGCTTGAATTTTGAAGCGAGCACCTGGGCAGTCCACATAGCGGCAAGGCCGCGTTTGAGCAGGCTCTCATGCCTCCCCGTGCGATGCCACGCCGAGCTTGTTCCCATCCAGATCCCTGAAGTACGCGCCGTAGTAGTGGGGGTGGTATTGCGGCCGCAGCCCCGGGCGGCCCTCGCACACCGCGCCCAGGCGCAGGGCCAGTGCGTGCGCGGCATCCACCTGGCTGCGCGTGGCGGCCATAAAGGCCACCATGGTGCCGTTGCCCGGCTGCGGCACGTCGCCGTTGAAAGGCCGGGCGATCACAAACAGCGGGCGCGGGCCGGGGGTGGATTCCCAGCCTGCCCACGGCCTGTCCGGGTCGCAAAAGCGCTCCTTCACACCCAGCACGGCCAGCACGGGCCGGTAAAAAGCCAAAGCGCGCTCGAAATCAGAGACACCTACAAACACGTGCGAGAGCATCGGGTCACCATCCTTTCCGTTGCGATCTGTCCTGGTTGAATTCTGAGAATGCGCCCCGGCTGCATCGGCGCGAAAGAGCGCAGGGGTGTGCTCCATTGTTGCTGCGCATAAGCCGTTGGCAACTTGGGCACCCATTCAAAAGCCTTCACTGCAAGCACTGCACTGCACTGCACTACACAGCACGGCACGGCACGGCAACACCGCCCAGCGGCATCGGCCTGGGTCACGCCAGCCGCTATGCACCGTGCGACTTTGCAAACACGTTTTTCTTCGTTGGTGTGCGCGCGCCGCAGGCAGATCATGGCCATGTCGCAACCCATCGGGCCGGGCATCGAAAGGCCCGGCAGGGTAACGCTGCTGCTGCGTGCCCGTGGGTTTTCGCCCCGTTTGTTTCTTCCTTTTTTCTTTCGTTTGCCAACACACCAGGAGCCCGCTATGCCCGTCCAGTTCATCGGCATGATCCAGCCGCACGAAGTCTCTGAAACCATCCCCCGCCGTGGCCCGGCCGTAGACCCCGCGTATGTGCGCGCCTTTGCCCAGGCGCATGAGCATGCAGGGTTTGACCGCATCCTGGTGCCTGCCAGTTCGTCCAGCCCCGACACGCTGCTCACGGCCACCTACGCCGCCTCGGTCACGCAAAAGATCGGCCTGCTGCTGGCCCACCGCCCCGGCTTTGTGGCACCCACGCTGGCTGCGCGCCAGTTGGCCACGCTGGACCACTACACCAACGGCCGCCTGGCCGTGCACTACATCAGCGGCGGCTCCGACGAAGACCAGCAGCGCGACGGTGACTTTCTGAACCACGACGAGCGCTATGCGCGCACCGATGAATACCTCAGCATCCTGCGCCGCGTGTGGGCCGAAGACAAACCCTTCGACCACGAAGGCGCCCACTACCGCATCAACGGCGCCGTGAGCGAAGTGAAGCCTGTGCGCGGCCAGCGCGTGCCCATCTACTTTGGCGGCGCTTCGGCCCCCGCGCTGCAGGTGGCTGGCAAACATGCCGACGTGTACGCCCTGTGGGGCGAATCGCTGGCCCAGGCCGGCGACCTGGTGCGCCGCGTGCGCGCCGAGGCCACGCTCAATGGCCGGCACGTGGACTTCAGCATCTCGTTCCGCCCCATCCTGGGCAAGACCGAGGAAGAAGCCTGGGCCAAGGCCGGCCGCATCCTGGAAGACACGCGCCGCCTGCGCGTGCAGCAGGGCTACGCGCGCGGCGTGGGCCCGCAGCAAAGCGAAGGTGCGCAGCGCCTGCTGGCCGATGCAGCGAAGGGCGACCGCGTGGACGAACGCCTGTGGACGGCGCTCGCGCGCGAGACCGGAGGCCGGTCGAATTCCACATCGCTGGTCGGTACCCCCGAGCAAGTGGCGGATGCACTGCTGAAGTACTACGACCTGGGGATCGAAAC